>DATJSD010000010.1:0-52779 GCA_035504335.1 Steroidobacteraceae bacterium
CCGCGCCGGGATCGGGCTCGCTCATGCCGACAGCTCCAGCACCGCGTCGAGCTCGGCGGTGAGTCCGAGCGACTCGGCCGCCCCGCGCAGCAGCTCGGCGGCGCCGGTGAGCGCCAGGCGCTGACCGCGCCGCTGCGCGGCGCGACCCGCGGCCAGCAGCAGCTGCAGTCCCGCGGTGTCCACGACGCGCAGGGCATGGGCATCGAGGCGCGCGGCGCCGGCGTGCGCCATCCGTTGCAGCGCCCGTTGGCAGTCGCGCACGTCGCGGATGGTCAGCGTCGGGCCGAGCGCCAACGCGGCCCTCGCACGTCCGCCGCCGCGAGCCGGTGATCGCGGTGCTAATCGCGCCGGTGATCGCGGCGCTGCCCGCGCCGCGGACCCCAGCCGTGCGCGCCTCGAGGTTGCGGAGTTGCGTGACGCCACGATTCGACCCCTCAGGCGGCGTGCGACGCGGCGGCGCCGTGCTCGGCCAGAGTGCTGCTCATCAGCCGTGGCACGTCCAGCAAAATCAGCATGCGCTCGCCGGCGACGGCGAGGCCGCGCACCAGCGTCGTATCGAGCGCATCCACCGCCTGCGGCGGGGGACGCAGCTCTCCGGAAGCGAGACTGCACACTTCGCAGACGGCGTCGACCACCAGCCCGGCGGTCAGCTCCGCGTGCGCTTCTCCTCCTGCCGCCGGCACTCGCACCACGATCACCACGGTGGTCCGGCCGTGGTCCCCATCCGCCAGACCGAAACGACGGCGCAGATCGATGATGGGCACTACGGCACCGCGCAGATTGATGACCCCCTGCACGTAATCGGGCGAATGGGGCAACCGCGTGGGCTTCTCCCAGCCCTTGATCTCCTGCACGCGCAGAATGTCGATACCGTAATACTGGCCGGCGAGCTCGAAGGCGAGATACTGATCGATCCGCTCACCCGCCTGCGACTGACCGGGGGCAGCGGCGCTGACCATCGCGGCGGTGACCATCGCGGTGCTCACTGGACGGGGGCGGCCGCCTCGTTACCGAGCACCCGCTCGAGCGTGGCAAGCAGCTGCGCCGGGTTGAACGGCTTGATCATCCAGCCGGTCGCGCCCGCCTGCTTGCCCTGCATCTTGCGCTCGTGACTGGACTCGGTGGTCAGCAGCAGCAGCGGGGTCAGGCGGTAGGTCGGCAGGGTGCGCAGCTGCGCCACCAGCGCGATGCCATCGATACCCGGCATGTTGACGTCCGCCAGTACCAGGTCGACGCGGTGCTTGCGTGCGTAATCCAGCGCCGACTCGCCATCGACGGCCTCGACGACCTGGTAGCCCGCGCCGCGCAGCGTGACGCCGATCATCTGCCGCATGGAGGCCGAATCATCGACCGCGAGGATGGTCTTCGACATTGCTCTAGCGTGCTCCGTGCCGTGCTCCGTGCCGTGATTGCGATCCGGGCGAGCGCTGCCCCGCGGCGGCGGCCGGCCCCATGCGGCCGGCGGTATCGGCCACCGCGAGCATCATCGAGGCGATGCGAATTCCTGTCCTCGGAGTGCGTCGCAGTTCAGGCGCCTCGCGGCCTCAGGCCGCCAGAGGCTCGCCGACGCGACGCGTCAGCCCGGCGATGTCCAGGATCAGCGCCACCGCGCCGTTGCCCAGAATCGTGGCCCCGGCGATGCCCTCGACGTGGCCGTAGTTGGTCTCCAGGGTCTTGACCACCACCTGCTGCTGACCGAGCAGCTCGTCCACCGCCAGTCCGATGCGCCGCCCCTCCGCCTCGACGACCATGATCAGACCGCCCGAGGCGGCGCGGATCTGCGGACAGCGCGTGCGAAACACACTTTCCAGACGCACCAGCGGCAGATATTCGCCGCGGAACGCCAGCACCTCGCCATGCCCGACGACGCGCTCCAGACGCGCGCCGCTGGCCTGCAGCGACTCGACGATCGCCGTGAGTGGCACGATGTAGGATTCCTCGCCGACGGCCACCGTCTGTCCATCGATGATGGCGAGCGTCAGCGGCAGGGTGAGACGGAACAGTGCGCCGCGTCCGGCCACGGAGCGCACCTCGACGCTGCCGCCGAGGGACTCGACGTTGCGCTTCACGATGTCCAGACCCACGCCGCGTCCCGACACCTCGCTCGCCTGCTGCACCGTGGAGAATCCCGGCAGAAAGATCAGCTCGTGGATCTGCTGCTCGCCGAGCGGCTGGCGCGCATCGATCAGATCGCGCTCGCGCGCCTTCGCCAGGATGCGTTGTGCGTCCAGCCCCGCCCCATCGTCGCTCACCTCCACGGTGATGCTGCTGCCGCGGTGGTAGGCGTGCAGCCGCAGGGCGCCATGCTCGGGCTTGCCGGCGGCGCGTCTGTCCGCGGGAGTCTCGATGCCGTGATCGATGCTGTTGCGCACCAGGTGCACCAGCGGGTCACCGATCTTCTCCAGCACGGTCTTGTCGAGCTCGGTGTCCTCGCCGGACATCGCCAGCTCCACCTGCTTGCCGAGATGTCCGCTCAGATCGCGCACCATGCGTGGAAAGCGGCTGAACACGAAGCTGATCGGCACCATGCGCACGCGCATCACGCTTTCCTGCAGCTCACGCACGTTGCGTTCGAGCTGCGCCAGCCCCGCGTGCAGCCGCTCCCCGGCCGCCCCCGCGAGCGGCGTCGCCAGCTGGCCGAGCATCGATTGCGTGATCACCAGCTCGCCGACGCTGTTCATCAGATCATCGATCTTCTCGACGCTGACGCGCAGCGAGGTGGCATCGAAGCTGCGCAGCGCCTCCGCGGCGGCGCGCGCGGCCGCGCCGTGCGCCGCGCCACCGGGCACCGCTGCGGCGGAGATGGCGCCGGCGGGCGGCGCGCCGGAGGTGCTCGCGCCGGGGGTGCTCGCGCCGGGGGTGCTCGCGCCGGCGGCGGCCGGGCTCGCGCCGTGCACGCCTGCCTCGACCGCCTGGACGTGCAGCTCGCAGTCGCTTTCGGCCCAATCGAATACCTCGAGGATCGCCTCGCGGGGCGCGCCCGTGCGCAGCTGCAGCGTCCACGCGAGATGGCACTGCTCCGCGTCGAGCGCGTCCAGCGGTGGCAGCGCGGACAGATCGGCCTGCAGCTGCAGCTGCCCGAGCGCGCGCAGCTCGCGAAACATGCGCAGCGGATCGTTGCCGCGCGCCAGCATCTGCGCCAGCGGCCGGAAGTGGATGCGGTAGAGGCGCTCGGGCTGCGCGGGCTGCCCGGCCTGCGGCGCCTGCGCCACGGCGAGCTCCACGTCGAACTGCAGATCGGCCAGGCGCTGCGCGTCGATCGGCTGGCCACGCTGCTGCGCACGCAGCATCTCGCGCAGCACATCGACCGCGCGCAGCAGCAGCTCGCACAGCGTGCCGCTGACCGTCATGCGCCCGGAGCGCAGCTCGTCGAGCAGGTTCTCCAGCGAGTGGGTGAACGAGCTGATCTGCGTGAAGCCGAAGGTGGCCGCCCCGCCCTTGAGCGAGTGTGCGACCCGGAAGATCGTGTGGATCGCGTCCGCATCGGGCGTGCCGGCGTCGAGGCTCAGCAGCGCTGCCTCCATCGTGGCGATCGCTTCGAAGCTCTCCTCGTAGAAGGCCGCGTGAAACTGCCGCAGATCGATCGACATGCTACATGCCCAGGTCCGCAAGCAGCGCATCCACGTCCTGCTGGCCGCGCACCACCTCGCCGTGCTCCACGCCCGGCACCACCGGGCCCCGCGAGCGCGAGCGGGTCTGCTCGTGCGCAGCCGGCTGGCCGCCCTCGGCGATGCGCGCGAGCTCCCCGAGGGCGCGCTGCAGCTCATCGACCAGCTCCATGACGCTGCGGATGATCTGGCCGGTGAGATCCTGATAGCCCTGCGCCACGCGTACGTCCGCGAGCCGGCTGCGGATTGTCGTGACACACGTCGACAGGCGCTGCGCGAGCTGCTGCGTGGGTCCGCGCGCGAGAGGCTGCGCCGGCGGGCCGGCCGCCGCCCGCGCGAGCGCCTCGGCGGCCTGCTCGATCTGCGCGGTGAGCGGGCCGCACTGCTCCACCAGGTCCATGGTGCGATGCGCGGCCTCGCCGGTGAGGCGCACCACGTGCTCCAGCCGGAGCCGCGCATCGGGCACCTGGTGCTGGGCCAGATCGATCAGTCGCGAATCGATCTCGAAGCGTTGCAGCGCGCTCTGCAGCTCCACGGTGACCTTGCGCACTCCGGTGAGCAGCGCGCCGTCGCGCACGGCGTCGAAGGCCGACAGCGCGCTACGAAAGGCCGGCGCATCGCCGGCCGCGAGCGCCCGCGCCATGGCCGCAAGCGGCTGCGCATACCTCCCGATGTCCTGCGGCGGCTCGCTCATCGACAGTCACGCCGCGGCCGCCTGGGCCGATAGGATCTTATCGATCTTCTCCTTGAGAATCGCCGCGGTGAACGGCTTGATCACGTAGCCGCTGACACCCGCCCTGGCGGCCTCGACGATCTGCTCGCGCTTGGCCTCGGCCGTCAGCATCAATACCGGCAGCTTGCAGAGCCTGTCGTCCGAGCGCACCTGCCGGAGCAGCTCCAGACCCGGCATGCCGGGCATGTTCCAGTCGGTGATCAGGAAGTCGAAGTTGCCGCCCCTGAGCAGCGGCAGCGCCGTGTTGCCGTCGTCGGCTTCCGTGACGTTGGCGTAGCCGAGCTCGTTGAGCAGATTCTTGACGATCCGCCGCATGGTGGAGTAATCGTCCACCACGAGGAAGCTCAGATTCCGTTGCTCATCCATACCCGCATCTGCACCCGCAGCGGGTGTTGCGGCGGAAAGCCCCGCTACAGCGGCGTATATACCGGGATTTCCCCGTGAAGTCGTCCGACCAGGCCCGCCGGAGCGCGCGGCGCGCGACGCGTGTCACAGAACGATGCCCGGCGGCGGGGCCGGCAGCCGGGCGCTCGACCCGGCGCGCTCAACCCGGCGCGGTCAGATGCGGCCACGCCGAGCGCAGGTACAGCGCCATCGAGATCAGCGTCAGCAGCGCCGCGATCACGGTGAGCCACTCGCCGATGCGGTAGATCGGCAGCGGGCCGAGGTCGACGCGAAACAGCAGCATCGTCACCCCGACCATCTGCAGGATGGTCTTGAACTTGCCGATGCGCGAGACCGCCACGGCGGTGCGCTGCCCGATGCCCGCCATCCATTCGCGCAGCGCCGAGATGGCGATCTCGCGTCCGATGATCACCGCGGCGGTCAGCACCATCAGCGGGCGCGGATCGCGGCTGACGATCAGCACCAGCGCCACCGCGACGATGAGCTTGTCGGCCACCGGATCGAGGAAGCTGCCGAGCCGCGTGGTCTGCCCGAGCCGGCGCGCAAGATAGCCGTCGAGCGTGTCGGTGATCGCCGCGAGGGCGAACACCAGTCCGGCGATCGGGTAGGCCGCGCTCCTCGGGTCGCCCGTGCCGAGCAGGAACAGCAGCACCACCAGCGGAATCGCCAGGATTCGCAGCCAGGTCAGCAGGTTCGGCAGATTCCAGATCATGCGTTCGCCGGGCCCCACAGCGCGGCGTCACGCGCCCGGATGCAGATGCTCATACAGCGAGCGCGCCAGGGCCGGACCGACGTTTGCGACGCGCTCCAGATCGTCGATGCCCGCGCGCATCACCCCCTGCAGGCCGCCGAAGTGCGTGAGCAGCGCGCGCCGGCGCGCGGGTCCCAGTCCCGGAACGGTCTCGAGAATGGACTCGCGGTAGCGGCGCGCGCGCCGGCGGCGGTGTCCGCTGATGGCGAAGCGGTGAGCCTCGTCGCGCACGCGCTGCAGGAAGTGCAGCGCCGCGCTGTCGGCCGGCAGCGCGATGGGCACGGGATCGCCCGGCCGATACAGCCGCTCCTGTCCGGGACGGCGGTCGGCGCCCTTGGCGACCCCGAGCACCGCCAGGCCCTCGCAGCCCGCCTCGGCGAGCGCCGTCATGGCCGCCTGCACCTGCCCGGCTCCACCGTCGATCAGCAGCAGGTCGGGCCGCACCCGCTCGCCGCGCGCGATGTGCGCCGCGTGTCGCCGCAGTGCCTGATGCATCGCGCCGTAGTCGTCCCCGGCCGCCACGCCCTCGATGTTGTAGCGGCGGTAGTCGCGCTTGCGGGCTCCCTCGGGCGTGAACACCACGCAGGAGGCCACCGCGCCCTCTCCGGCCGTGTGACTCACGTCGAAGCACTCGACGCGCTCGGGCGGCGCGGGCAGCTGCAGCACCTGCGCCAGCGCCCGCAATCCCTCCGTCAGCCGATCCGCCTTCAGGGCCCGCATGCGCAGCGCGTTGTGCGCGTTGTCCGCGGCCAGCTGCACCCAGCGCAGCCCCACCCCCCGGCGCGCCACGCGCAGCTCGAGCGCATGCCCCACCGCGCTCGCCAGCGCCTCGCCGAGCGCGGCGTGATCGGGCAGCTCGATGTTCACCAGAATCTCCCGGGGCGAGGGGTGCACGCGGTAGTACAGCAGCAGGAAGTCCGCGAGGGTTTCGGCCGGCTCGCTCAGCGCATTGCCGGGGAAGTGGCTGGCCGTGCCCAGATTCTGTCCCTCCCGCACCGGCAACACGCAGATCGCGTAGCCGCCGGGCTCCCCGACGATGGCGACGGCATCGATGTCCGTCGGGCGCCGCGCCTGCGCGCCCTGCTGCGCGCGGATCTCCTGCAGCTCGCGCAGCTGATCGCGCAGCCGCGCCGCATCCTCGAAGCGCAGCTGCGCCGCGGCGGTCTGCATGCGTTGCTGCAGATCGGCCACGACCTCGGCGTTACGGCCTTCGAGCACGCCGATCGCGCCGGCCAGATCGCGCGCATAGTCCTCGCGGCTGATGAGGCCCACGCACGGGGCCGAACAGCGCCCGATCTGGTACTGCAGGCAGGGACGGCTGCGGTTCGCGAAGAACGAATCGCGGCAGTTGCGGATGCGGAACACCTTCTGCAGATGCTGCAGTACCTCCTTGACGGCGTAGGCGCTCGGAAACGGCCCGAACTGGCGGCTGTCGGGCTGGCGAGCCCCGCGGTAGAACACCAGCCGCGGATAGTCGTGATGCAGCGCGCACAGGATGTACGGGTAGGACTTGTCGTCGCGCAGCGCGATGTTGTATCGCGGCCGGTGCGCCTTGATGAGGTTGCTCTCGAGCAGCAGCGCCTCCGGCTCGCTCGGCGTGACGGTCACCTCGATGCGCGCGATGCGCTGCACGAGCGCGTCGAGCTTCGCCGAGCCGTGCCGCCCGCTGAAATAGCTGCCGACCCGGTCGCGCAGGCGCGCGGCCTTGCCCACGTACAGCAGCTCCCCGTCCGCGCCGTACATGCGGTACACCCCCGGCCGCAGCGGCAGCGTCGCGACGTAGCTCCTGGCATCGAACAGCGGCTCGCTCATCGCCCCCGCGCTCACTGCCGGGCGTGGCCCGGCGCCGCCCGCCTCACGACTGTCGTTTGCTGCGCTCGGAGATCAGCATCGCCAGCTCGAGGGCCTGCTCGTAGTTCAGACGCGGATCGACCTGCGAGCGGTAAGCGCGCTGCAGATCCGCATCGGTCAGGCCCCGCGCCCCGCCGGTGCACTCGGTGACGTCTTCGCCCGTCAGCTCGATATGCACGCCACCCAGATACGAGCCCATCGCGGCATGAATGCCGAACGACAGATCGATCTCCTTGAGGATGTTCTCGAAGCGGCGCGTCTTCAGACCACCGGTGGTCGTCTCGGTGTTGCCGTGCATCGGATCGCAGCACCACAGCACCGTATGGCCCGTGCGCCGCACCGCCTCGATGGCCCGCGGCAGCAGCCGCTCGGTGTCCTTCGCGCCGAAGCGATGGATGAGCGTCAGCCGCCCGGGCTGGTTCTGCGGGTTCAGCCGCGTCACCAGCTCCTGCAGCCACGGCTCGTCCATGGCGGCGCCGAGCTTCACGCCGATGGGGTTGGCGATGCCGCGGAAGTACTCCACGTGCGCGCCGTCGAGCTGCGCCGTGCGCATGCCGATCCACGGCATGTGGGTCGAGAGGTTGTACCAGCGGTTCTGGCGCGGGATGAAACGCGTCTGCGCCTGCTCGTAGAGCAGATGCAGGCCTTCGTGGCTGGCGAAAAAATCCACGCGCGTGGCATCGTGCACCTTCTGCCCGGTGAGCGATTCGAAGAAGTCGAGCGCATCGCCGATCGAGCGCGCCGTGCGCTCGTAGGCCTCGCGCAGCTGCGCGTGGCGCACGAACCCGAGGTCCCAGTACTCCGGATGGTGCAGATCGGCGAAGCCGCCGTCGACCAGCGCGCGCACGAAGTTCAGGGTCAGCGCGGCGCGCTCGTAGCCGCGCAGCAACAGCTGCGGATCGGGCCGGCGCGCCTCGGGGGTGAAGTCGCTGCGGTTGACGATGTCACCGCGATAGGCGGGCAGGGTCACGCCGTTGCGCGTCTCGAGGTCCGCCGAGCGCGGCTTGGCGTACTGGCCGGCCAGGCGTCCGACGCGTACCACCGGCCGCTTCATGCCCGACAGCAGCACCAGGCTCATCTGCAGCAGCACCTTCAGCTGCTTGGCGATGCGGTCGGACTCGCACTCGGTGAAGCTCTCGGCGCAGTCGCCCCCCTGCAGCAGGAAGCCCTCGCCGCGCTGCACGCGCGCGAGCCGCTCGCGCAGATTCTCCACCTCCCAGGACACCACGATCGGCGGCAGGCGCGCCAGCTCGGCGACCGCGCGCGCCAGCGCCTCGGGGTCGTCGTACACCGGTTGCTGGGCGGCCTTGCGGGTCTGCCAGCTGGCCGGATGCCAGGGGTTGGTATCGGTCGAGCGCACGGCACAATGCTACCATGCGTGCTTCGCCGGGGAACAAACCATGCACACGGTGTTGGTACTGGGCGCCGGCAAGATCGGGGCGCTGATCTCGGGGCTGCTGGCCGAGTCGAGCACCTACCATGTGCGGCTCGCCGACCAGGACCTCGCGGCCGCCGCCGGCGTCGCGCGCGCCCACGGCCTCGGCAATGTCGAGCCGGTGCGGCTCGACGCCGCGGACGCGGCGGCGCTGGCCGCGCAGTTGCGCGCGGCGCACGCCCACGCCGTGATCTCGAGCCTGCCGTTTCACTGCAATCCGCTGGTCGCCGGCGTGGCGCGCGATGTGGGAGCGCATTATTTCGATCTGACCGAAGACGTGGAAGTCACGCGCCGCGTGAGCGCGCTGGGACGCGATGCCGGCAGCGCCTTCGTACCGCAGTGCGGGCTCGCCCCCGGCTTCATCAGCATCGCCGGCGGGGAGCTGATCCGCCACTTCGACAGCCTGCGCAGCGTGCGGCTGCGCGTCGGCGCATTGCCGCAGCATCCGCACAACGTGCTGAAGTACTCGCTCACCTGGTCGACCGAGGGGCTGATCAACGAATACGGCAATGCCTGTGAGGCGATCGTCGACGGGCGGCTCATGCAGGTGCGGCCGCTCGAGGGGCTCGAGGAGATCGAGATCGACGGCACGCTGTACGAGGCGTTCAACACCTCGGGTGGGCTCGGCTCGCTGGCGCAGAGCTGCGGCGCGCGCTGCGAGAGCATGGACTACAAGACCATCCGCTATCCGGGTCACTGCGCGCAGATGCGGCTGCTGATGAACGATCTGAAGCTCAACCAGGATCGCGCCACGCTCAAGCGCATCCTGGAGAACGCCGTGCCGCAGACGCTGCAGGATGTGGTGATCGTGTACGCCGCGGTCACCGGCGCGCAGCAGGGGGAGCTGCGCGAGGAGAGCTACGTCAGCAAGGTCTACCCGCAGATGATCGCCGGGCGCCTGTGGTCGGCGATCCAGGTGAGCACCGCGGCGGGCATCTGCGCCGTGGTGGATCTGGTGCTCGCCGAGCCGCAGCGCTTTCACGGGCTGGTGACGCAGGAGTCGTTCCGCCTGCCGCAGATCCTGGGCAACCGCTTCGGCCGCCATCTGGCCGCCGGCGGCAGCAAGGAGCTGTCGGGCGATGTGGTGCTCAGCGGCGGCTCGGGCCGCCAGCGACTGCTGGGCACATGAGCGGCCCCGCGCACACGCATGCAGCGCAGTCGCGCGGGTCGGGCGCCGACCTCGCGCGGCTGCTGTCGCACTTTCAGCTGCCGCTGCTGCCCGCCGGCTCCGCCGGGCCTCCGGGGGCGGGCGCGCCGGCGGCGCGCGCTGTCCTGGAATGCGTCAGTCCCATCGACGGCGCGCCGCTCGGCCGCATCGCCACCAGCGGCAGCGCCGACTACGAATCGGTCATGCAGCGCGCGGTGCTGGCGGCACGCCGCTGGGCCGATGTGCCCGCCCCGCAGCGCGGCGAGCTGGTGCGCCAGCTCGGCGAGGCGCTGCGACAGCACAAGCAGCCGCTCGCCGAGCTGATCGCGCTGGAGAACGGCAAGATCCTCGCCGAGGCGCTCGGCGAGGTGCAGGAGATGATCGACATGGCCGACTTCGCCGTCGGCCAGTCGCGCATGCTCTACGGGCGCACCATGCACTCCGAGCGCGCGCAGCATCGCATGTACGAGCAATGGCATCCGCTCGGGGTCGTGGGCATCATCACGGCGTTCAATTTCCCGGTGGCGGTGTGGGCGTGGAACGCGCTGCTCGCGGCGGTCTGCGGCAACGCCTGCGTGTGGAAGCCCTCGCCGAAGACCCCGCTGTGCGCGCTGGCGGTGCAGCGGCTGTGCGAGCAGGTGATCGAGCGCGCGCAGGCCCCGCCGCTGTTTCAGCTGCTGATCGATGGCGGCACGGCACTGGCGCGCGCGCTCACCGAGGATGCGCGCGCGGCGCTGATCTCGTTCACCGGGTCCACGGCCGTGGGCCGGCAGGTCGCCCAGAGCGTGGCGGCGCGGCTGGGCAGAACCCTCCTCGAGCTCGGCGGCAACGGTGCGATCATCGTGGATGACAGCGCGGAGCTGGACCTCGCCACGCGCGCCATCGTATTCGGCGCGCTCGGCACTGCCGGGCAGCGCTGCACCAGCACGCGCCGCGTGCTGGTGGTGCACGAGCGTCTGGCGGAGCTGCAGCGCCGGCTGGTGCATGCCTACGCGCAGGTGCGCATCGGCGACCCGCGCGAGCCGGCGACCCTCATGGGGCCGCTGATCGATGCGGCCGCCGTGCAGAATTACTCGCGCGCCCTGGCGGCGGCCCGGGCCGCCGGCGGACAGCTGCTCTGGGGCGGCAGGGTGCTCGATCGACCGGGAAATTACGTGGAGCCGGCCATCGTGCTGGCGCGCAACGATTGGCAGATTGTTCAGCAGGAGACCTTCGCGCCGATCCTGTACCTGATCCCGGTCGACTCGCTCGCGCAAGCGATCGATCAGCAGAACGCCACGGCATACGGGCTGTCCTCGGGGCTGTTCACCCAGCGCCTGACGGCCGCCGAGCTGTACCTGAGCCACCGCGGCAGCGACTGCGGCATCGCCAACATCAACCTGGGCACCTCGGGAGCGGAGATCGGCGGCGCCTTCGGCGGGGAGAAGGACACCGGCGGCGGCCGCGAGGCCGGCTCGGACGCCTGGAAGGCCTACATGCGCCGCCAGACCAGCACGATCAACTGGAGCGCGGCGCTGCCGCTGGCGCAGGGCATCCAGTTCGATCCGGCGCCGTAGCGGGCGGCGCGGCGCGCGGCGCGCGGCACGCGGCACGCGGTACCGCTCAGCGACCGGGCACCTGCAGCTCCAGGCGCGCGCCGCCGAGGCCGACCGAGGCGTCGATGAAGAACTCTCCGCCGTACAGCGCCACGGTCTCGCGCACGATCGACAGTCCCAGCCCGTGGCCCGGTACGTGCTCGCTGGCGCGCACGCCGCGCTCCATGACGCGCCTGCGGTCGGCGGGGGCGATCCCCGGACCGTCGTCCTCCACGACGATGGACAGGCGTCGGCCCGGCGCGCGCCCCGGATCCAGCCGCGCGCTCACCGCGACGTGCGAGCGGCACCACTTGCAGGCGTTATCGAGCAGGTTGCCGAGCAGCTCGAGAATGTCGCCGCGGTCGCCGAGAAAGCCCACCGTCGCCGGCACGTCCACCTCGATGCGCAGGTCCTTGCGCGCATGCACCTTCAGCAGCGCAACGCGCAGCTCCGTCACCAGCGGCAGGATCGCCACCGGCGCCTGACCGAGGCTCACGCCACCGCCGGCCGCCGCGCGCTTGAGCTGGTGCTCCACGATCTGCGCCATGCGATCCACCTCCAGCTGAATCGCCGCGGCCGCATCCGCCGCCCCGAGGCTCGTGCGGATCACCGCCAGCGGGGTCTTCAGCGCATGCGCCAGATTGCCGAGGGTGTCGCGGTAGCGCCGGATGCGGTTGCGCTCGGATTCGAGCAGCGCGTTCAGGCCGTGGGCCACGCCCGCGAGCTCGCGCGGGTAGCCCTCCCCCAGCAGCGTCGCCTCTCCCGCCTCCACGGCCGCGATCTCATGCTCGAGCCGGCGCACCGGGGCGAGCGCGCGGCGCATCATCCAGGCCATGGTGGCGAGCAGCGCGAGCGCGAGGCCGCCGAACCATGCGGCCATCTGCTGCCGGAAGGTCTGCAGCTGGCGCGTCTGCGACACGGTGCTGTCGGCGACCGAGAAGATCAGCCGGCGCGCGACGCGCGTGGGGCCCGTGCCGATCTGCCACTGCAGCCGCTCGCTCAGCTCGGCGACCTGCGTGCCATCCCGGGCGCGCAGGTAGCGCACCTTCTCGAGCCCCGTAGCGATGTCGTCCCCGAGCACCAGCCCCGTGCCGACGAGCGATGGCGAGCGCCACAGCAATCGCCCGCGCTCATCGCGCAGCGCGGCGTACTGCCCGGAACCGGGCAGCTGCAGATGCAGCTCCGGATCCAGGGGCTCGACCACGATGTCGCCCTTGGCGTCCAGATCGACCTCGCCGATGAGCGCCACCTCCTGATCATCGAGCTGCTGGCGCAGCTGCTGCGCCGACAGGTGCCGGAACACGGCATCGAGCGCCACGGCCACGAGCACGAAGAACAGCAGCAGCGGTACGGTGACCGCGATCAGCAGGCGGCGGGAAACCGAGCGCGGAGCGCGCGCCATGTCACACCTGATGCATCCGAGCCGTCGCGTCCGACACTGCCGCGCGCGCCCTAGGCAGGGTGCCGCGGCAGGCTGAGGCGATAGCCGCGCCCGCGCAGCGTCTCGATGGGCCTGAGGGTATCGTCGTGGTCGAGCTTGCGGCGCAGGCGCCCGACCAGCACCTCCACCACGTTGCTGTCCCGATCGTAATCCTGCTCGTAGAGCCGGTCGGTGAGCTCGGTCTTGGAGATCACCTCGCCCGCGTGCAGCATCAGGTGCTCGAGGATGCGGTACTCGAAGCTGGTGAGCTCCACGGGCACGCCGCGCACGGTCACGGTCTGGGCGCGCGTATCGAGCTCGATCGGACCACAGGCGAGCCGCGGGCTGGCCCAGCCGCCCGCCCGCCGCAGCAGCGCAGAGAGCCGCGCCTGCACCTCGGCGAAGTGAAACGGCTTGACGACGTAGTCATCCGCCCCGGCGCTGAGTCCCTCGACCTTGTCCTGCCAGCGATCGTGCGCGGTCAGGATGAGGATTCCGTAGGTCTTGCCATGGGCGCGCGCCTGGCGGATCAACTCCAGGCCCGAGAGCTTGGGCAGCCCCAGGTCCACCACCGCCACGTCGATCGGAAACTCGAGCGCGGCGTACAGACCCTCCTCGCCATCGGCCGCCAGGTCCACGGTGTAGCCGGCGGCCGTCAGATCGGCCTTCAGCGCCTCGCGCAGCGTGGTCTCGTCCTCCACCACGAGCACGCGCATCAGCGCTCTCCGAGCGTGCGCACGCGCGCCGCGGCGGGGCGCACCGCGGCGGGGCGGGCCGCGCATGGCGCGTGCCGCTGCCGCAAGCGCTCGCTAGGGGACTTCCATCCCGCTGATGGCGTCGATGCGCACGGTCCAGACCGTACCGGACGCCAGCAGGCGAAACTCGTAGACCGGCCGACCGGCCACGCCCTGCGTGAGGTGCGAGCGCACCACGCGCGCGCGGTAGCGATGCTGCACCAGGGCCACCGCCTGCGCACGCGAGAGCTGCTTCCCCGTCTGTTGCTCATGGTCCCCGACATCGCCGTTACCCTGCCCATTCTGCAGGCCGGACGGCGCGGTGTCGGGTGCCTGGAACGACACGTTGAACGGCACGGCCCGGTCGGCGAGCGACGGGGAGACGGCTCGGCCCGTCCTGCTCTGCAATGCCAGCGAGAGGCCCAGCGACAGCGACATCGCCAGCAGCACCCCCGCCAGCGCGACGCGCACGCCGCCCTTGCGCAGCTCGGTAGCCCTCGCCAGAAGCCTTCCCATCGCTCGACAGTCCTGCGCGGCGCGCACAGTGTAACGAAAAACGTAGGGTACGGAGCAGCCGTGAACCCAGCCTGAATCGAGCGGTCAGGACCCCCGGGGCGCCTTGGCAGCCGTCCACAGTTCGTCCCACTGCGCCGCGCTCAGCTCCTCGAGCCGCCGCCCGCCGGCTGCCGCCGCCGCTTCCATGCACTCGAAACGACGCTCGAACTTGCGCATCGCGCCGCGCAGTGCCTCCTCCGGATCGATGCGCAGATACCGCGCCCACTGTGCCACCGCGAACAGCAGGTCTCCCAGCTCCTCGCAGAGATGTTCGTGGCGCCCGCCGGCGAGCCCCGGGTCACCCTGGGCCAGCGCCGCGCCGGCCTCGGCCAACGCCGCGTCGGTCTCGGCCAGCTCCTCGTCGATCTTGGCGCGCACCGCGGCGGCATCGGCCCAGTCGAATCCCACGCGGGCGGCGCGTCGTCCGAGCTTGGCGGCGCGCGCCAGCGCCGGCAGGGCGAGCGGCACGTCCGCGAGCGCACCGCCCTGACCCGCCTCGGCGCGCTCGCGCGCCTTGTGAGCCTCCCAGGAGGCGTGCAGCTGCGCGGCGTCGGGCGCACCGGGCGTGGCCCGGCCGGACGGCGCAGCCCGCTCGGGCGGCGCGGCAAACACATGCGGATGACGGCGAATGAGCTTGTCGCGGATGGCGTGCGCGACCGCGGCGAAATCGAAGTGTCCCTGCTCCTCGGCGAGGCGCGCATGGAACACCACCTGGAACAGCAGATCGCCGAGCTCATCGCGCAGGCGCCCCAGGTCGTTCGCGCCGATGGCATCGGCGACCTCATAGGCTTCCTCGATCGTGAAGGCAGCGATGCTGGCGAAGGTCTGCTCGCGGTCCCAGGGGCACCCGCGCACCGGATCGCGCAGCCTGCGCATCAGCGCGAGCAGTGCCTCGAGCTCCTCGGCGGCCGCGCTCATGGGCTGCCCTCGGGGCCGCCCTCGGGGCCGCCCCCGGGACCGGCACCCGCCAGCAGGTCGCGCAGCTGCGCGAGGATACGTGCCGTGGCGCCCCAGACCACGTGCTCCCCGTAGGGCAGCTCCCAGACCTCTCTTTCCACCCCGCGCAGCATGCGGCGGCGTGAACGGTAGTTTTCGGTGGCCATGGCGAAGGCGAGCGGCAGCTCGAACGCCTGATCCACCTCGCCGCCGCCGAGTTGCAGCGTGAATCCGGGCTGCACCAGCGCGACCACCGGGGTGATGCGAAAGCCGGTACCCACGCTGCGATCCGCCAGAAAGCCGATCGGCTCGACGAAGCGGGAAGCGATACCCAGCTCCTCCTCGGTCTCGCGCAGTGCGGCTTCGGCGGGGCCGGCATCCCCGGCCTCCAGCCGCCCACCCGGAAAACTGATCTGTCCGGCGTGGTGCCGCAAATGCGAGGCACGCACGGTCAGCAGCAGCGTGGGCGCCTCGGCTCGCTCGATGATCGGGACCAGCACCGCCGCGGCCTGCAGCGCGGGCGCCGCCTGCAGCGCGGGCGCGGCCTGCAGCGCGGGCGCAGACTGCAGCGCCGGCGCGGACTGCGTGGGCTGATCCGCACGCGGCTCGGCGCGCTGATCCAGCCGATGATCCGGCCGTGCGAGCAACCGCTGCCGCAGTCGCGAGCGCCAGTCCGGCGGCAATTGCAGCTTCTGCTCCGGCATCTGCCCAGGCTGCGGCGCCACCACGATGAACGCTGCGCCTGGCGCCCGGCGCCTAGCCGCCGGCGCCGCCGGACCCGCCCGTGCCGATGCCGCCACGCGTGAGCTCGTGCGGATCGAGCAGCTGATCGAGCTCCTCGCGCGGCAGATCGGTCATCGCGGCGGCCACCTCGCGGATCGGTTTGCCTTCGGCATAGGCCCGCTTGGCGATCGCCGCGCCGTTCTCGTAGCCGATCACCGGATTGAGCGCGGTCACCAGGATGGGATTGCGCTCGAGCGACTCGGCGAGGCGCGGGTAGTTGACGGTGAAGCCAGCGATCGCCTTGTCGGCGAGCAGACGCGTGACGTTGGCCAGCAGCCGGATGCTCTCGAGCAGGTTGAAGGCGATCACCGGCAGCATGACGTTGAGCTGGAAATTGCCCGCCTGCCCGGCCAGCGTGATCGTGGCATCGTGGCCGATGACCTGCGCGGCCACCATCGCCGCGGCCTCCGGGATCACCGGGTTGACCTTGCCGGGCATGATGCTGCTGCCGGGCTGCAGCGCCGGCAGCGCGATTTCCCCGAGGCCCGCGAGCGGCCCGCTGTTCATCCAGCGCAGGTCGTTGGCGATCTTCATGAGGCTCACGGCGATCACCTTGAGCTGGCCGGAGAGCTCCACGGCCGCATCCTGCGCCGCGAGCGACTCGAAGTAGTTGCGGTTGGGCCGAAACGGGATGCCGGTGAGCCGCTCGAGCTCCTCGCAGAACACCCCGCCGAAATCCGGGTGTGCATTGATGCCGGTGCCCACCGCCGTGCCGCCCTGCGCCAGGCACAGCAGCCGCGGCTCGCATGCCGTCAGACGCGCCGCGCCGTTCTCGATCTGGGTTCGCCAGCCCGACAGCTCCTGCCCGAGGGTCACCGGCATGGCGTCCATCAGGTGCGTGCGTCCGGTCTTGACGGTGTCGCCGAGCTCGAGCTCGCGCGCGCGGATCGCGGCCACCAGGTGCGCCAGCGCGGGGGCGAGCTGCTCGCGCAGCAGCAGCATCGCCGACACGTGGATCGCCGTGGGGATGACGTCGTTGCTGCTCTGACCCCGGTTGACGTCGTCATTGGCGTGCACGCGCAGACCCGCGTGCGAGGCCAGGCGCGCGATGACCTCGTTGGCGTTCATGTTGGTGCTGGTGCCCGAGCCGGTCTGGAACACGTCGAGCGGAAACTGTGCGTCGTGCTCGCCGGCGGCGACCTGCGCGGCCGCCGCGCCGATCGCCGCGGCGATGGCGCCATCGAGCAGCCCCAGACGCGTATTGGCCGCTGCCGCCGCCTGCTTGATCAGTGCGACGGCGCGAATAAATCCCGCTGGCAGGCGATACCCGCTGATGGGAAAGTTCTGTGCGGCGCGCTGGGTCTGTGCGCCCCAGAGCGCCTCCGCGGGCACCTGCAGTTCACCCATGCTGTCGCGCTCCACGCGAAATGAGGCCGAGCTCATGCTGTGACTCCCGTCATGCCTGCACCGCCGTCACGCCGGCACCGCCGGCGTGGCCGCCCGAGTCCGAGGGGTGCGATGCAATGCGCTATCATGAGTCTAACATCTTGACGCGCGCGCTCATGTCAACTGCCGCTTCCGAAGACAGCGATCCCGCCGGCGCCGGCCTCACCGCGCTCTCGCCGGTCGATGGCCGCTACGCGGCGCTCGCCGCGCCGCTGCGCCGCTACTTCTCCGAGGGCGCGCTCATCGCGGAGCGCGTGCGCATCGAGGCGCAGTGGTTCGCGCTGCTCTCGCAGCCGCGGCTGCGGCTGCTGCGCCAGCCGCCGGCGCCGGCGGTGCTGGAGCGCGCGGCCGCGCTCGCCGCCGGCGCGCCGCCCGAGGCGGCGGCGGCCGTCAAGCGCATCGAGGCGCGCATCAACCACGACGTCAAGGCGGTCGAGTACTACGTGCGCGATGCGCTCGCCGCGGCCGGCGCCGACGCCGCGACGCTCGAGCTGGTGCACTTCGGATGCACCTCGGAGGACATCAACAATGTTTGTTACGCGCGACTGCTGGCAGCGGTGCGCGCCGCGGTGCTGCTGCCGCAGCTCGCCGCGCTGGATGCGGACCTGGGCGCTCTGGCGCGCGAGCACGCCGCGCTGCCGATGCTCGCGCGCACGCACGGACAGGCCGCCAGCCCCACCACCTTCGGCAAGGAGATCGCCAACGTCGCAGCGCGCCTGGCGCGCGCGCGCCGGCGGTTGCAGGCGGTGCAGGTGCTCGCCAAGTGGAACGGCGCGGTCGGCAACTTCAACGCGCACCAGGTGGCGCGTCCCGACCTCGACTGGCTCGCGCTCAGCGAACAGTTCCTGCGCGCGCAGGGCCTGACGCCCAACGACTACACCACGCAGATCGAGCCGCACGACTGGATCGGGGAGTATTGCGACGCCTGCGCGGCCTGCAACGTGATCCTGATCGACCTGTGCCGCGACCTGTGGGGCTACGTGTCCCTCGGGTACCTGCGCCAGCGGGCCGTGGCCGGGGAGGTCGGCTCCTCCACCATGCCGCACAAGGTCAATCCCATCGACTTCGAGAACGCCGAGGGCAATCTCGGCATGGCCAACGCCATGCTGCGCTTCTTCGCCGACAAGCTGCCGATCTCGCGCTGGCAGCGCGACCTCACCGACTCCACGGTACTGCGCAACCTCGGCGTGGCGCTCGCGCACTCGCTCATCGGCTGGCAGGCGCTGCAGCGCGGCCTGGCGAAGGTCAGTCCCGATGCGCAGCGGCTCGCCGCGGACCTCGCGGGCGCCCACGCCACGCTGGCCGAGGCGGTGCAGAGCGTGCTGCGGGCCGCCGGCATCGCCGGCGGCTACGAGCGCTTGCGCGACCTGACACGCGGCCAGCCGGTGGATGCCGCGGCGCTGCGCGAGCTGATCGAGGCGCTACCGCTGCCGGCGGCCGAGCGGCAGCGCCTGGCGGCCCTGCGGCCGGCAGAATATGTCGGATTGGCGGCCGAGCTGACCCGTAAATTCCTGGCCGAGGGCCCCTAGCGGCCCCGCGGTGCGGCCCCAGGGCGCCGGGGCCGGGCGCCGGGCAGTTGATTCGTTAGCCAGTACCCGCGGCCGGCTCGATAACTGTGACCGGGTTGGCAATCCGTTCACGGCGCTGTCTCTACCATCGTCCGCGGCAAGTCTTTGCCTGTGCGGGCCGGGACATGGGAGCGACTAGGGGAAACCAGCTGAGGACGACCTCCGCGCGTCTGGCGAGCTTCGGGCTCGAGGACGGCCCGCCCGCATCCCTGTCGACCGACCCGCGGCCGGGCCGCAGCGGCGGTGCCGAGACGCTGCACGTGCTGACCACGCTGGAGGAGGTGCGCACCGCCACCGAGACCGTCGCGGCCAGCGGCCAGCGCCTCATCTCGATCATGACCCCCGACCTCGAGCCCGACATCTACGATCAGGCCCCGATTCTCGACATCATCAAGCGCTTCGTGCTCGGCCACAGCTTCGCCAAAGTGCGCGTGCTGGTGCGCGACCAGCCGCGGCTGGTCAGCGGCGCCAACCACTTCGTGGCCATGGCCCACCGTCTGACGAGCTATCTGGAGATCCGCGTGCGCTCGGCGCAGTACCAGGCGCTGGCGGCGGCCTATTGCATCGCCGATGACCGCGCGATCGTCTATCGGCTGCGCGCCGACCGTGCCGAGGGCATCGCCGGATTCAACAACCCGCCGATCGCCCGGCAGTTCCTGCAGGAATTCGACGCCGTCTGGCAGGCGAGCGCCGCCGAGCCGCGCGAAGTGCGCGTCGCGCGGCGCTAGGCCACCGGCGCCGCCCGGCGCCACCGGCCGCCGCCCGGCGTCTGCCGGCGGCTGCACGCGCCGCGCGCCGGCGCTATCCTGCGCCATGGTCTGGAAGCCCGATGTCACGGTCGCGGCGCTCGTGGAGCGCGCCGGGCGCTTCCTCGTGGTCGAGGAGCGCATCGACGAGCGCGTGGTGATCAACCAGCCGGCCGGTCACGTCGAGGACGGCGAGTCGCTGCTGGGCGCCGTGGTGCGCGAGACGCTCGAGGAGACGGCGTGGCGCTTCGTGCCCGAGTCGCTGCTCGGGCTGTACCTGTGGCGCAGTCCGCGCGGTCAGAGCACCCTGCGCATCGCCTTCACCGGCGCCGTCGAGGCGTTCGACCAGCGCCGCGCGCTCGACCCACCCGTGCTCGCGACCCATTGGCTGTCGCGCGCGGAGCTGGCCGCGCGCGCCACGCAGCTGCGCACGCCGCTGGTCATGCAGTGCGTGGACGACTACCTGAGCGGGCGGCGCCTGCCGCTCGAGGCGATCGCGCACGCGGCCGGCCGCCCCTGCGTCGAGCGGGGCGAGTGACGTGGCGGACACGGCTCGCGCGCGCACCCACCCCCGGCCGGGCAGGCGCGGCGCGCGCGTGATCGTGGGCCTGTCCGGCGGCGTCGACTCGGCGGTGGCCGCGCTGCTGCTGCTGGAGGCCGGCTACGAGGTGCAGGGACTGTTCATGTCCAACTGGGAGGAGGACGATGCCTACTGCACCGGCGCGCAGGACTACCAGGATGCGCGCGCCATCGCGCGCGAGCTGGGCATCGTGCTGCACCGGGTGAATTTCAGCGAGCAGTACCGGGAGCGGGTGTTTCGCGGGTTTCTCGACGAGTACCGCGCCGGCCGCACGCCCAATCCCGACGTGCTGTGCAATCGCGAGATCAAGTTCGGCCTGTGCCTGCATTACGCCCTGCGGCTCGGGGCGGCCTGGTTTGCCACCGGACACTACGCGCAGCGCCGCGACGCCGCGGACGGCCCGGCCCTCTACCAGGCCGTGGACGAGGACAAGGATCAGACCTATTTTCTGCACGCGATCGAGCGCGCCTGCCTGGCGCGCGTGCTGCTGCCCCTCGGGCGGCTGCGCAAGGCGCAGGTGCGCGAGCGCGCGCGCCGCGGCGGCCTGCGGGTGCACGACAAGCCCGACAGTACCGGCATCTGCTTCATCGGCGAGCGACCGTTCGGCGAATTCCTCGGCCGCTACCTGCCCGCCGTGCCCGGACCCATCGAGACCCTCGACGGACAGCGGCTCGGAGAGCATCGCGGCCTGCCCTTCTACACGCTCGGCCAGCGGGCCGGCCTCGCGCTCGGCGGTGCGCGCGGCCGCGCCGCCGAGCCGTGGTACGTCGCCGCCAAGCTGCCCGCGCGCAATGCCCTGCTGGTCGTGCAGCGTCACGAACAGCACCGGCTCGAGGCACGGCGCGTACATATCGGCCGCATCCGTTGGCTGTGCGCGCCGCGTGGCGCTGGGTTCACCGCGCAGGTGCGGCTGCGTCACCGCCAGCCGCAGCAGACCGCGCACGTGCAGCCGACCCCCGACGGCGGCGCGCTGCTGAGCTTCGATGTCGGCCAGCGCGCCGCGACGCCCGGACAGTACGCCGTGCTCTACGAGGGCGGCCGCTGTCTGGGCGGGGCGGTGATCGAGGCCGTGGACGCGATGGCAAACACACTGTCAGGAGAGCCGGAATGTCAGCCGCCGCTGCGCTCGCAGGCTGGGATAACTTCTACGTCATCATCGGCTCCGCGGCCGCGGGTCTGACGGGCCTGACCTTCGTCGTCATCGCCCTGGCCGCGGACGCGGGCATGACGCGGCTGTCGGGGCTGCGCACCTTCGTCTCCCCGACCGTGATCCATTTCAGCTCGGCGCTGGGGATCGCCGCGCTCACGAGCGTGCCGCTGCAGACGACCCTCAGCCTGCAGGTACTGATGCTGGCCGGCGGCGCCGCCGGGGCGCTCTACACGCTGCGCACTCTGGCGAGCATGTATCGGATGGACCGGCAGGACTACGTGCCCGTGGCCGAGGATTGGCTCTGGAACGGCTTTCTGCCGCTGGGCGCGTACCTCGCGCTCGGCGTGGGCGGCGCGCTCAGCGGCGCGCGCCCGGTGCTGGCCGCGGACCTCATCGGCCTGACCGCTCTGCTGCTGGTCTTCATCGGCATCCACAACGTCTGGGACCTGGCCGTCTGGATCACGGTCGAGCGGCATGAGCGGCGGCGGCAGCGCGAGGCGGCGGCGCGCGAAAGCGCGCAGCCCGAGGCTTCCATGCCCGACGCGGCGACGCGCGACACGGGCGCACTCGAGGTCCCGGCGCTCGAGGCGGCGGCAACGCGCGCGCCCGGCGAGCCGGCCCGTTGCACGCCGCCAGCCCGGCCGCTACCGTGAGGCGCATGGCTCACCTGGATTACCGCATCGTCAATGTCTTCACCCGCGACGGCGCGCCGCTGAGCGGCAATCCGCTCTGCGTCTTCGAGGACGGCGAGGGCCTCTCCGATGCGCTCATGCAGGCGCTGGCGCGCCAGTTCAACCTGTCGGAGACCACCTTTCTGCTGCCGCCCACGCTCCCGGACGCGCACGCCCGCGTACGCATCTTCACGCCGCGCTACGAGATGGGCTTCGCGGGACACCCGACCCTCGGCAGTGCGAGCGTGTGCCGCGCGCTCGGTCTGGCCGGCGATGCGCTGCGACTGCAGATGCAGGCGGGCGTCATCGCGGTGGCCGCGCGCGACGGGCGCTGGACGCTCACCACGGGGCTGCGCGGCACGCGCCCGGCAGCGCTCGAGCCCCAGCGGCTCGCGAGCGGCCTCGGCCTCGACCCGACGGATCTCTCGGGGCCGGCGCTGTGGGTGGACGCCGGACGCGAGCAGCTGCTGGTGCCGCTGGCGAGCGCCAGCGCCGTGCAGCGCGCCGCCCCGCGCCCGGAGCTGCTCGGCGCGCTCGCCAGCCGCGACGGGCAGTCGATGGTCTATGTATTCGCCCAAAGCGGCCCGGACGAGGTGCTGGCGCGATTCTTCTTTCCGCAAGGCACCGCCGTGCTCGAGGATCCGGCGACCGGCTCGGCTGCGGCCAACCTCGGGGGCTGGTGGCTCGCGGGCGACCGTGCTCGCCCCTGCGAGCTGAGGATCCACCAGGGCGAGCAGACCGGCCGTCCCTCCCTGCTGTATCTGCGGGTGGACGATCAGGGCGCCATCGACGTCGGGGGAGAGGTCATCGAGCTCGGGCGCGGGCGCATCGTCCTGTAGCCCGCGCAGCCGCCCGGCCGCCATGAGCCGCACTGCCCCACCCGTGTCCCTGCCCCGCGGCCCCATCGCCACGCGATGCGCGGCGGCGGCGGGCGCCGTGCTGCTGCTTTGGCTCGCGCCGGGTCTGGCCGCGCCGAGCCCGCCCGCGCCGCTGATGGCCGCGAGCGACGACGCCCGTGTGCAGCGGCTGCTGCGGCAGATGACGCTCGCGGAGAAGCTGTCGCTGATCCACGGGGCCACCGAGCCGGCGGCGAGCAACCAGGGGCAGGCCGGATACTGGCCGGGGCTCGCGCGCCTGGGCATCCCGCCGATGCGCCTGGCCGACGGGCCGCCGGGAGTACTGACCCGCGAGCCCTCCACCGGCATGACCGCCACGATGGGTCTGGCGGCGACCTTCAGCCGCGCCGACGCCTACGCCAACGGCGTGGTCATCGGCCGCGACGCACGCGCGCTCGGCGTGCAGGTGGTGCTCGAGCCGTTCATCAATCTGTTTCGCGATCAGACCTTCGGGCGAGCCTACAACACCTTCGGAGAGGATCCGTTCCTGACCGGCGAGATCGCCGCCGCGCAGATCCGCGGCACCCAGAGCCAGGACGTCATGGCACAGGCCAAGCACTACGTCGCCTACGACGGCGCCATGAACGTGACCCTCGATGCACAGGCGCTGCACGAGATCTATGTCGCGCCGTTCGCGGCCGCGGTGCGCGCCGGGGTGTCCTCGATCATGTGCTCGTACAACACGGTCGACGGCCGCTACGCCTGCGGCAATCCGACGACCCTGACGCAGATCCTGCGCGACGAGCTGCACTTCAGCGGCTTCGTCACCTCCGACTGGGGCGCGACGCATGCCGCCTCCTTCATCAATGACGGGCTGGACCTGGAGATGCCGGGGGCGCTGGCGGCGCCCCACGGACTGCTGCGGGACTATTTCGGCGCCGTGCGCGGCGCCCTGCGGCACGGCGCGGTGAGCGAGGTGACGGTCACGCGCGCGGTGGGCCGCATCCTCACGCAGATGGACCGCTTCGGCTATCTGCAGCACCCGCCCAGCCTCGCGGTCACGGGCGAGCCCGTCGACGCCGACGAGCAGGTCGTGCGCCGCACCGCCGAGGATGCGGCCGTGCTGCTCGAGAACGACGGTGCACTGCCCCTGAGCGCACGGGCCCTGGGCTCGCTCGCGCTCATCGGTCCGGGAGCCGGCCAGACCATCGCCGTGGGCATCGCCGGAGAAAAGGCCCTCGGTCACGTGGCGCGTCAGATCGGCACCTACCAGGCGCTGCGCAGCCTGCTCGGGCCGCGGGCGGCGGGGATCCGCTACGCGGTGGCCGATGAGCGTACCGGGGTGCCGGTGCCCGGCGCGCAGCTCTCGCACGACGCGGCACCGGGGCTCGCGCGCGAGGACGGGCGCGTGGACGCGATGCTGGATTTCACGCGGGCGAACGGCCGGGCGCTGCCACCGGGGGCGAGCCACACCTGGCGCGGTACGCTCACGGTCGCGCGCGGCGGACGCTACGACCTGGATCTGCAGCTGCTGGGCGCCGCCGGCGTGCTGCGGGTCGATGGGCGGCAGGTCGGCGCGAGCACCGCCCTCTTCCTGCACGGCACGTACCTGCAGCCCGGAGAGGATGACGTGCTGCCGACCACCGACGGGCTGGACAACGTGCGCTGCGCGCTGGACCTCTCCGCCGGCGCACACCGCATCGAGGTGCAGGTGCGTGGCGATGCCTCCGGAGCGCCGGTGCAGGTGCGACTCGCCTGGACCACGCCGCAGCAGCGGCGGGATACGTATGCGGCGGCGATCGCTGCGGCCCGCGCGGCGCACACGGCCGTGGTGTTCGCCTGGAGCCAGGGGCACCCGAGCTTCGCGCTGCCCGGGGATCAGGACCGGCTGATCGAGGATGTCGCGGCCGCCAATCCCAATACCGTGGTGGTCCTGAACATCAGCCAGCCCATCGCGATGCCCTGGCTCGCGCGCGTCAGGGCGGTACTGCTGATGTGGTGGCCGGGGGATGCGGGCGGCTGGGCGACCGCGGATCTGCTGCTCGGCCAAGCCGATCCCGCCGGTCGCCTGCCCTTCACCTGGCCGGTGCGGCTCGCGGACACGGTGGCCAACGACCCCCGCCACCCCGAGCGCTCCTCGCGCGGCATCGTCGGCGGCGCTGCCGACGGCGCCGGCAGCGGCTCCAGCGCCGGCAGCGGCTCCAGCGCCGGCAGCGGCAGCACCAGCGCCGGCAGCGGCGGCGACGCCGGCGGCAGCTCCGGCGCGCCCGACACCGGTCCGGGCGGCGCCCGCGGCGCCGGGCGGACGAGCTACAGCGAGGGCATCCTCATCGGCTATCGCTGGTTCGACGCGCAGCACCTCGCGCCGCTGTTTCCGTTCGGCTTCGGTCTCTCGTATACGCGCTTCGGATACTCGCACCTGCGGATCGCGCGCGCCGCCGACGGCGGGCTCGACGTGAGCTTCACGCTGCGCAATCGCGGCGCCGTCGCCGGCGATGAAGTCCCGCAGATCTATCTGGGACCCCCGCTACCCGCGCCCTCAGGGGCGCAGTTCGCGCGGCGCGCGCTGTCCGGCTTCGAGCGCGTGCACCTGGCGCCCGCCGAGCGGCTGGCGGTGCGCATCCACGTGCCGCTGCGCCAGCTGCAGTACTGGGATACGGCGCGCGCGCTCTGGCGGCTGCCGCACGCGCCGCGCGCGCTGTACGTGGGCGCCTCCTCGCGCGATCTGCGCCTCGCGGGCCGCGCGCCGGATTGAACGCAGCGTCGCTCCCCGGCTGGGGCATCGCTATAATCCGCGCCGTTTCGCCGCCGCGCATGGTGCGCGGCTGCTCGCGCTGCGCGGAGGTCGTCCATGGCCGACAGCTTCAAAGCCCGCACCACTCTCAAATCCGGCGCCGACACCTACCAGATCTGCAGCCTTGCGGCGCTGGACGCCACGCGCGTCGCGCGCCTGCCCTATTCGCTGAAGATCCTGCTCGAGAATCTGCTGCGCTTCGAGGACGGCACCAACGTCACGCGGCGCGACATCCAGGCGCTGCTCGACTGGGATCCGCACGCGCCGCCGAGTCACGAGATCTCCTTCACCCCGGCGCGCGTGATCATGCAGGACTTCACCGGCGTGCCGGCGATCGTCGATCTGGCGGCGATGCGCGAGGCGATGCAGCGGCTGGGGGGCAATCCCGACGAGATCAATCCGCTCGCCCCGGCGGAGCTGGTGATCGACCATTCCGTGCAGGTCGATCGCTACGGCACGCGCGAGGCGCTCGCGCAGAACAACCGCATCGAGTTCGAGCGCAACGGCGAGCGCTACGCGTTTCTGCGCTGGGGACAGTCGGCGTTCCATAACTTCAAGGTGGTGCCGCCCAACACCGGGATCGTGCACCAGGTCAACCTCGAATACCTCGGCCGCGTGGTGTTCGAGAAGAGCGAGGCGGGTCACCGGCAGGCCTATCCCGACACCCTGGTCGGCACCGACTCGCACACCACGATGATCAACGGCCTGGGTGTGCTCGGCTGGGGCGTGGGCGGCATCGAGGCGGAAGCCGCCATGCTCGGCCAGCCGGTCACCATGCTCATCCCGCAGGTGGTGGGCGTGCGCCTCAGCGGCTCTCTGCAGCCCGGCGCCACCGCCACCGACTTGGTGCTCACGGTCACCGAGATGTTGCGCAAGCGCGGCGTGGTGGACAAGTTCGTCGAATTCTTCGGCGATGGGCTCGCCAACCTGCCGCTCGCCGATCGCGCCACGATCGGCAACATGTCTCCGGAGTTCGGCAGCACCTGCGCGATCTTCCCGATCGACGAGGAGACGCTGCGCTACCTGCGCCTCTCGGGCCGTCCGGAGTCGCAGGTGCAGCTGGTGCAGGACTACGCGCGCGCCCAGGGACTGTGGCGCGTGCACGGCGCGCCGAGCGCGCACTACAGCGACGTGCTCGAGCTGCACCTGGGATCGGTGGAGCCGAGCCTGGCCGGGCCGGCCCGTCCCCAGGACCGGGTGCCGCTGGCGAGCGCCAAGAGCATCTACGAGCGCCATCACGCGCGCATGGCCGAGGAGCGCGAGCGCCGGCGCGCCGCGGCGAGCGCGGCTGCGGACAGCACCGCCGCCGCCGCCGGGGCCGCCGCCACCGCTGGCACCACCGCCGCTGCCGCTGCCGCTGCCACTGCCACCGCCGCCGCGCCTGCGGGCCGCGCGCCGGTGTCGCTCGAGGGGCGCTCCTTCGAGCTCACCGACGGGGCGGTGCTGATCGCGGCGATCACCAGCTGCACCAACACGTCCAACCCCTCGGTGCTGATGGCCGCGGGACTGCTCGCGCGTAACGCACACCGCGCGGGGCTGACCGCCCGCCCGTGGGTCAAGACCAGCCTTGCGCCCGGCTCGCGCGTGGTCACCGATTACCTCAAGCGCGCCGGTCTGCTCGAGGATCTGGAGAGCATCGGCTTCGACCTGGTCGGCTACGGCTGCACGACCTGCATTGGGAACTCCGGGCCCCTCAAGCCCGAGATCTCCGCGGCGGTGCGCGCGGCGGACCTGATCGGCTGCGCGGTGCTCTCCGGCAACCGCAACTTCGAAGGGCGCGTGCATCCGGAAGTGCGCATGAACTTCCTCGCCTCCCCGCCGCTGGTGGTGGCCTATGCGATCGCCGGCACGCTCGACATCGATCTGAACCACGAGCCGCTCGGCCGAGGCAGCGACGGACAGGCGGTGTACCTGCGCGACCTCTGGCCCGCGCCCGCCGAGATCGCCGATTACGTGCAGCGCAACCTCGACTCGCAGATGTTCCGCCACAGCTACGCCAGCGTGTTCGCGGGCGATGAGCGCTGGCAGGGCATTCAGGTGCCCGCCGGCAAGCTGTACGCCTGGGATGCGCGCTCGACCTACGTGAAGAACCCGCCCTACTTCGAGGGCATGAGCATGCAGGCCCCGGCGCTGGCGGACATCCGCGGCGCGCGCGTGCTGGCGCTGCTGGGCGATTCGGTCACCACCGATCACATCTCTCCGGCCGGCAACATCGCGCGCAACAGCCCGGCCGCGCAGTACCTGATGCAGCACGGCGTGCAGCCGGCGGACTTCAATCAGTACGGGGCGCGCCGCGGCAATCACGAAGTCATGATGCGCGGCACCTTCGCCAACATTCGCCTGCGCAATCTGCTGGTGCCGGGCACCGAGGGCGGGGTGACGCGGTACCTGCCGAGCGGCGAGCAGATGAGCATCTACGATGCGGCGATGCGCTACAAGGCCGACGGCACCGCGCTGCTGATCATCGCCGGCAAGGAATACGGCACCGGCTCCTCGCGCGACTGGGCGGCCAAGGGCCCGATGCTGCTGGGGGTGCGTGCCGTGATCGCCGAGACCTACGAGCGCATCCACCGCTCCAACCTCATCGGCATGGGCGTGCTGCCGCTGCAGTTTCGCGAGGGCGAGAGCGCCCAGTCGCTCGGGCTGAGCGGGCAGGAGACCTTCGACATCACCGGCTTCGAGGGGCCCGAGGCGCGCGTGGCGCAGGTGCTCGCCCGCGGCGCGGACGGCGCGGCGCGGCGCTTCGAGCTGCGCGTGCGCATCGACACTCCCAAGGAGCGCGAATACTTTCGTCACGGCGGCATCCTGCAGTATGTGCTGCGACAGCTCGCCGGCCAGAGCCGGGCCGCCTGAGCGGCGCGGCCGCGCGCTGGCGGTCTTCGACCTGGACGGCACCCTCAGCCGCCACGATACGCTCGCGCCGTTCCTGCTCGCCTGTCTGGGGCGCCGCCCCTGGCGCTGGCCGCGGCTGCTGCTGGCGCTGCCGGCGGCCATCCGCTATCTCTTCGAGCCCGACCGCGGCGCACTCAAGGGCGCGCTGCTGCACGCGGCGCTCGGTGGCCTCGACCGCGAGGCGCTGCAGGCCGCCGCGGCGCGTTTCGTCGACCGATTGGTGCGCGGCGGAATCTACCGCGACGCCCGGCGTGCGCTCGAGGCGCATCGCTCGCGCGGCGAGCGCCTACTGCTGCTGTCGGCGAGCACCGACCTGTACGTCCCCCAGATCGCGCGCAGGCTCGGCTTCGATGTGTGCATCTGCTCGCAGGTCGCCTGGCGCGCCGACGGCCGGCTGGATGGTCGGCTGGCCGCGCCCAACTGCCGCGGCGAGGAGAAGCGCCGCAGGCTCGCCGAGCTGATGGAACAGGAAACCCCCGCGCGGGTCTATGCTTATGGCAACAGTGCGGCCGATCTGGCGCATCTGGCACTCGCGCAGGAGGCCTACCTGGTCAACGGGCCGCGGCGGCTGTCGCAGGCGGCCGCGGCGCACGTACAGCGGCTGCGCTGGCGCGACTGAGTCGGGGCGACTGAGCCGGCGCGGCGCGCAGCGCAGTGTGACACGGCGCGCGTCCCGGACAAGGAGCGCTCGCGCCAGCGGCGACAGCGGGGCGGTATCGGCGTAAGATCCTGTCGGGATCAAGGGGTTGGCCATGCTCATCAAGAAACCAGCGGACATCAAGCCATCTGAGATCACCCCGGAGAGTGTCTTCCTGCAGCGCCGTCAGATCCTGGCGGGCGCCGTGGCTGGCGGAGTGATCGCGGCGGCCGGGCCGTTCGCCCGCGCGCAGTCCGCGCCTGCCCTGCCGCCGGCTGTGAAGTACACCTACGATCCTGAGTACTCGGTGACGATCAAGCCCAATACCTGGGAGCAGATCACCAACTACAACAACTTCTACGAGTTCGGCGAGGAGAAGACCGATCCGGCCGAGAACTCGGGCGCCTTCCGCAGCGAGCCCTGGAGCGTCACCATCGACGGTGAGGCCGAGAAGACCGGCACCTTCACCCTCGAGGACATCCTCAAGCCTCACCCGCTGCAGGAGCGCATCTACCGCTTTCGCTGCGTGGAGGCCTGGTCGATGGTGATTCCCTGGGTCGGCTTCCCGCTCGGGGATCTGCTGAAGCGCTTCAATCCCACCTCGGCCGCCAAGTACGTGCAGTTCACCAGCGTCTACCGTCCCTCGCAGATGCCCGGGCAGCGCACCAATATCCTGCCCTGGCCCTACGTCGAGGGCCTGCGCATGGATGAGGCGATGCAGCCGCTGACGCTGATGGTCGCGGGGCTCTACGGACGCGAGCTGCCGACGGTGGACGGAGCGCCGCTGCGCGTGATGTCGCCCTGGAAGTACGGCTTCAAGGGCGGCAAGTCCATCGTCAAGATCAGCTTCACCCGCTCGCAGCCCGCCAATACCTGGAACGTCGTGGATCCGACCGAATATGGCTTCTATGCGAACGTCAACCCCAACGTGCCGCACCCACGCTGGAGCCAGGCGACCGAGCGGCGCATCGGCGCCGGCTTCTTCGATGAGCGTCAGCCGACCCTGATGTTCAACGGCTACATGGAAGTCGCGAGCCTGTATCGCGGCATGAATCTGCACCGCTACTACTGAGGGCGGCGCAGGCTCGATGTTCGCGCGCGCATAGCTCATCTGCCGACCATCGTGCCGACGCGCCGTCCCGTCGATCAGCGCTTCCGCTACCTGTACAAGCCGCTGGTGTTCTGCGCCTGCCTGGTGCCGTTCGCCGGCTGCCTGGGCGGCGTGCTGGCGATCTCCGGCCAGTCCTGGGCGCGCGGCTTCGACCTCGGCGTGGATCCGGTGCGCTTCGTGCTGGACGTGCTCGGCAAGACCGCGCTGAACCTGGTGCTCATCACGCTGGCGGTCTCCCCGGTGCGCCGGCTCACCGGCTGGGGCAATCTGCTGCGGCTGCGGCGCATGCTCGGGCTGTTCGCCTTCTTCTACGCGCTGATGCATTTCAGCATGTACGTGGGGCCGTTCCAGGATCTGAGCTGGCACGCCATCACCCAGGACATCGCCAAGCGACCCTACATCACCATCGGCTTTGCGGCGCTGATGCTGCTGCTGCCGCTGGCGATCACCTCAACCAACGGCATGATGCGGCGCCTCGGACGGCGCTGGCAGACGCTGCACCGGCTGATCTACCTGATCGCCCCGCTCGTGGTGCTGCATTACTGGAAGATGCTCAAGCACGACAACCGCGAGCCGCTGGTGTACGCGAGCATCTGCGCGGCACTGCTCGGCTGGCGGGTATGGCGGCGCTGGCAGGATGCACGGCGCGCGGATCGGGCGCGCGCCCGCGTCCCGCTGGCCGCTACATCGACGTCCGCAGTTCCCAAAGCTCCGGAAAAAGCCTGAGCCGCAGCGCCTTGGCGAGGTAGGCGACGCCCGCGGTGCCGCCGGTGCCGGGCTTGTAGCCGATGATGCGCTCCACGGTCTTCATGTGCTGGAAGCGCCAGAGCTGGAAGCGATGATCCAGGTCGACCAGGCGCTCGGCCAGCTCATAGAGATCCCGGTCCTTGCCGGCATTGTGATAGACGCCGAGCCAGGCGGCGGTCACCTGCTTGGAGGGCGTGTACGGCTGGGAGAAATCCCGCGCAAGCAGCGCCGCGGGCACACCGTAGCCACGCTGCGACAGCAGCCGCAGCACCTCGTCGTACAGGCTCGGGGCCGCCAGCGCGCGCGACAGCGCGGTGCGCGCGGCCGAGCCGGGCGCATGCACGTCGATGTATGCGGCGTGGCGATTGCCGAGCGTGAACTCCAGCAGCCGGTACTGCAGAGATTGGAAGCCGGAGGCGCGCCCGAGCAGGTTGCGGAACGCCGAGTAATCCGCCGGCGTCATGCTGGCGAGCACGTCCCACACGGCCAGCAGCTGTGCCTGCAGGCGGCCGATGCGCTCGAAGCTCTTGAACGAGGCGTCCAGATCATCGCGCCGCACGCACTGGATCACCGCGTGCAGCTCGTGCAGCATCAGGCGCATCCACAGCTCGGAGACCTGGTGCACGATGATGAACAGCATCTCGTCGTGCTCGGTCGACAGCGGCTCCTGCGCCGACAGCAGCCGGTCCAGGTGCAGATAATCCGCATAGGACTGCGAGGCGCCCAGATCCCAATGCACCGCCTCCTCGGACGGGTCCACGCCCGTGACGACTTCCGGCGGCGGCGCTGGCGGTGGTGACAGCGGCTGCGATGCCTGCGGCGACGGCGATGGCGGCGGCGATGGCGATGGCGACGGCGATGGCGATGGCGGCGGCGGCGGCTCGGGCGCGGCGCCCATGCTCCGCCGCGGGGCGCGGTTCACTGGAACATCCAGGAGGGAACCAGCCGCCAGCCCTTCAGCAGCTCGCGATCCAGCGCCTTCCAGTGCGGCTCGTGACGCGACACCTCGTTCCAGAAGCGCGCCGAATGGTTCATGTGCCGCAGGTGCGAGAGCTCGTGGATCATCAGGTAGCGCACCACTTCCGGCCGCTGAAACAGCAGGCAGGCGTTCAGGCTGATGGTGCCGCGACGCGAGCAGCTGCCCCAGCGCGTGCGCTGGCAGCGCACCTGCAGCTGAACCGGCCTCACGCCCATGCGCGCGGCGTGCGCCTGCAGCTGCGGCTGAAAGCGCAGCGTCGCGCGCTCCATCAGCCAGCGCCTGAGCAGCTGACGCAGCCGCCCGCGCTCGCTCAGATCTCCTTCCAGCCGCAGCTGCCGCTCCCCGATCTGGCGAATGCCCGGGCGGCCGTCGCCGGCTCCCGGCAGACACTCCCAGTGCTCATCGAGCGCGGTCAGCACCAGCGCCGGCGGCGGCAGCGGCCATTGCCGCGTCGGCGCCGAGCGCAGCCGCTGGCGCTCGATCCACTCGCGATGCTCGCTGACGAAGGCGCTGACACGCTGCGGCGAGGTGCGTGGCGGCACTACGATCTCCACGCCGCCATGGCGAAACACGCGCACGCTCAGACGCCGCGCCCGCGGGCTGTGTCGCACCGACCAGAGCTGCTCGGTGTCCCGCGGATCCCACAACTGCAGTTGTCTCATCATGCCGTTCGCGCCGGCGGTGAGCAGGGTGACGGATTCGATGGCCGCGGCGCGGCTGGATCATATCAGGCATCGCGCCCGCACCGACATCGCCTGCTGCGGGATGCCGTCCTGCTTTAGAGTAGCCACATGCAGTGGATCGACATCGGCGCCAATCTGACACACGACAGCTTCGATGCGGATCGCGCGGCGGTGCTCGAGCGCGCGCGCGCGAGCGGCGTCACGCAGATCATCGTGACCGGCACGTCGCTCGCGGGCAGCGAAGCCGCCGCGGCTCTCGCCGGCTCGCACCCCGGGCGACTGTTCGCCACCGCCGGCGTGCATCCCCATCATGCCGAGGAGCTGTCGATCGAGGGGCTGGCGCAACTGCGCACGCTGCTGCGCGCCCCGCAGGTGGTGGCCGTGGGCGAGTGCGGGCTGGATTACTTTCGCGACTATGCGCCGCGCGCGGCGCAGCGACGCGCGTTCGAATGGCAATTGCAGCTCGCGGCCGAGTGCGGCAAACCGCTGTTTCTGCATCAGCGCGACGCGCACGAGGACTTCCTCGCGGCGCTGCGCGAGCTGCACGCGCAGCGCGGGGCGCCGTGCGCCGTGGCGCACTGCTTCACCGGCGCTCGGCGCGAGCTCGAGGCGTACCTTGAGCTCGGACTGTCCATCGGCCTCACCGGCTGGTTCTGCGACGAGCGGCGCGGCGCGCATCTGGCGGCCCTGGTGCCGCACATCCCGCAGCAGCGGCTGATGCTCGAGAGCGATGCGCCGTACCTGCTGCCGCGCGACCTGGTGCCGCGGCCGCGCTCGCGGCGTAACGAGCCGATGTACGTGGCACACATCGGTCACGCCATCGCGCGCGCCCGCGGTGAGTCCGCGGAGCTGTGCGCCGCGCACACCAGCGCGCACGCGCGCACATTCTTCGGCCTGCCGCCGCCTTGGCAGGCGCCCCCGGCCGGGACGACAATGTCCACCGTCGGCGTATCGGGGGGGACCGACCATGCAGACGAACGATGAAGAGACTCCGGCGGCAGCCGACGGGTCCGGAGGCGGCGTCGATGGGTCCGGCGACGGCATCGATGCGTCCGGAGGCGGCATCGACCGACCCGGCAACGGCATCAGCCGGCGCGAGTTCGCTCTCGACACCGCGGCGATCGGTCTCGCGACGCTGATCGGCACGGGGCCACCGCAGGCCGCGGCGCGAGCCGCGCGCGCGGAGGGGCCGCGCGCGATCCCGGCCTCCGCGAAGCGCTTTCGCACGCCGCTGGCGCTCGCCGAGTACAGCCAGTACTTCGTCGGCCCGCAGGCCATCGAGGTAGCGCGCGGCACGATCATCAACGGCACGCAGCTGTCGGTGGAATGCATGATACCCGCGCCGCTGCGCCACCCCTGGCCCATCGTGCTGGTGCACGGCGGCGGCGGACAGGGCAGCGACTGGATGAGTACGCCCGACGGACGGCTGGGCTGGGCCTCGCTGCTGCTCGAGCAGGGCTATGCGGTGTACCTCGTCGATCGCCCCGGGCAGGGCCGCCCGCCCTACGAGCCGCAGTTTCACGGCGCCTTTGCCGATGCGCCCACTTACGAGCGCATGGCACAGACCCGGACCGCCGATCGGCACCAGCGCGATCCCGCCAATGCGTACGCGCACCTGCACACGCAATGGCCGGGCAGCGGCGAGCTCGGCGATCCGGCGCTCGATCAGCTGATGGCCGCCCAGGGTGTGGCCTTCTCCGGCTCACTGCGCGCCGAGCAGATCTGGCAGGAGCGCGCCGCGATGCTGCTCGATGACATCGGACCGGCAATCCTCATCACCCATGCGGACAGCGGCGCCTTCGGCTGGCTCGCCGCGGACGTACGCCCGCAGCAGGTCAAGGCCCTGATCGCGCTGGAGCCCTCCACACCCTCGCCGGGCCCGGCCTTCGGCCCGCGCGGCACGCCCATCCCCTCGCTGCGTCACCTGCAGGGGCTGCCGGTGGCGGTGGTGAGCGCCGAGGCCTCGGCCGCGAGCGAGCCCGATGCGCGCACCGTCGATGCCCTGCGTCAGGCCGGCTGCGCCGTCGAGCACCTGCGCCTCGCGGAGCTCGGCATCCACGGCAACGGTCACTATCTGATGATGGAGCGCAACCACGGCGAGATCCTGCAGGCGCTGCTCGCGTGGCTGCAGCGCAGCCCCGCCGGGGCGAGCCGCGAGGCCGTCGCGAGCACATCCGCGACCGCGCCGCAGGACACACGCGTGCGCGCGCTGCCCGAGCAGGCGGCCCTGGATCTGCGCATCGCCGAGCAGGGCTCGTTCTGGGTCGGTGTCGGCCGCAAGCCCATGCCCTACGGCACCATCGCCGCCGGCCAGGGCTTCGTGCAGTACTTCATTCCCGCGAAGGTGCGCCACCGCTACCCGATCCTGATGATTCACGGCGGCGGCTCACAGATCACCAATTTCATCGGCATGGCGCGCCGGCCGGGCTGGCTGCACTACGCGCTTGCCGAGGGCTATCGGGTCTATATGTACGATCGGCCCGGCTACGGGCGCTCACCCTATCACCCGGATGCGCTCGGCCCGGGGCAGATGCGCCCGTTCGCAACGCTCGAGATCATGGGCACGATCGCCGGGGCGGGCCGGGAGTGGCCCGGCAGTGCGATCCCGGGTGAGGATCCGCTGCTGGCGCAGTTCGCCGCCGGCGAGGTCGGCAACGTGGCCGATCTGCCGCTGCACAGCCAGTTCTGCGCGCGCGGGCTCAACGAGACGCTCGATCGCATCGGCCGCGCGGTCGTGCTCACCTACGCCGCCGGCAGCTTCTTCGGCTGGCAGCTGGCCAATGACCGCCCGGACCTGGTCGCGGCCATCCTGGTCGCCGAGGGCAACGGCCGTCCCTTCGACGCGCAGACGCCGTGGGGCCTGACCGCGCTGCCGGTGAGCTACGATCCGCCCGCGCGCACTCCCGAGGACTTCAGCCTCGTGGTGCAGACGATGCCGGAGGAGTGGCCCACGCCGCACCTGCCCTTCAGGCTGCAGGCGCCCCCGGTGCGACGGCTGGTCAACCTCGCGGGCATCCCGATGATGCACTTCTTCAACAACACCTACGGCCCGGGCTCCGGCCCCGCGCAGGTCGCCTTCCTGACGCAGGCGGGCTGCCAGGCGCAGGCCGTGCACCTGCGCGACGTCGGCTTTCCCGACAACACCAATGTGATGCCGCTGGAGAAGAACAATCGCGAGCTGTTCAACTTCATGCGCGACTGGCTCGCAAAGAACGCCCCTGATCCGGTCTGAGGCCGGCGCGCCGCCGCTCAGATCGGCTCGCTCGGATCGCCTCGCTCAGATCGCCGCGCGCGATCGCGCGAGGCGACTTGGCGCCACGGCGCTCTTCAGCATTTCCCAGGGCGGGGTCCAGCGGTCCAGCAGGTCACCGACCGCCATGCGATCGGACACCGGAAACTCCGCGCTCAGCGACTCGAGCGACAGCGTGTGGCGTGGCAGCCCCTTGGGAAAGCGGCCGCGGCCGGTGAACACGATGCGCCCCTCGACCGGCAGCTCCTGCGCCAGCGCGCGCACCGCCGCGATGCGATCGAACAGCGCGGTCTGCGGATTGCTGAAGGTGTAGCGCTGCGCGCCGTTCATGACGGTCCACTCGTTCATCTGATCGCCGCCGAAGATGTTGCCGGCGACGTCGCGCAGGTCGATGATGACCACTCCGCGCAGCGTGAGCAGCAGAAAGTCCACGTGCAGCGAGCCGCCCTGCCCATCGGGCACCAGCACGTCGCGCAGGTGATCGAAGCCGCAGCCGGTGATGGCCTGGATGCGCGCCTGGCGCTGGCGGCGTCTGCGATCCCAGCGCCACAGCCACACCAGCAGGGCGATGAGGATCGCCCCCGCCAGCGCCGAGGCACCGAGCTCCAGGTCCGCGGGCGGCAGTGTGCGCAGTGCGGCGGGCGTCACAGCGCCCCCTGCAGCGCCGCGAGCGACGCATCGATCTCCACGAAGCGCGACGGCCGCTCGAACAGCCGCGCCAGATTCGCGGGCAGTTGCAGCGGACGGCCGATCAGCGGCTCGACGATCTCACGGAACTTGGCCGGATGCGCGGTGGCGACGATCACCCAGGGACCGGAGGCCGCCGCATCGGGCAGGCGCGCGTAGGCCTCCGCGGCCACGGCGCTGTGCGGACACCAGACCCGGCCGTAGCGCTCGTAGTCGGCGCGGATGCGCGCGCGCGTGGCCGCATCGTCGACCGACACGGCCGACACGGCCGCGCGCAGCGCCGCGGCGCTCGGGTACAGCGCCGTGAGGCGCTCGAGGTTGCTCGGATCGCCCACGTCCATCGCCGAGGAGAGCGTCGCGACGCTCGGGCGCGGGCGCAGCGCGCCCTCGTGCAGATAGTCGGGCACGGTGCGGTTGGCGTTGTGGGCGAGCACGATGGAGCCGATCGGCGCGCCCGACCGCCGGGCCCACACGCAGGCGGTGGCGTTGCCGAGATTGCCGCTGGGAATCACGAACGAGGCCGGCCGGCCGAGCGAGCGCTGCAGCGCGAGGCTCGCCGCCCAGTAGTACACGGTCTGCGGCAGCAGCCGGCCGAGGTTGATGCTGTTGGCCGAGGACAGCTCGGCGCGCGCGCGCCAGCGCGCATCGGCGAATGCTTCCTTGACGAGGCGCTGGCAGTCATCGAAGCGGCCGCGCACCGCGAGGCTGCGCACGTTGTCGCCCCAGCAGGTCAGCTGCTGCTGCTGGGTGGGCGAGACCAGCCCCTTGGGAAAGAGCACGGCGACCTCGACGCCCGGGCGGCGGTGAAAGGCGGCCGCCACCGCCCCGCCGGTGTCGCCCGAGGTCGCGACGAGGATGGTTAACGGGCGCACCGCCGCAGCGCCCCCCGCGCCCGCCGCCGCGCACAGCCGCGCGAGCGCCGCGGCGAGGAAGCGCGCGCCGAAGTCCTTGAAGGCCGCCGTGGGACCGTGGAACAGCTCGAGCGCGAACAGAGCGCGCGCCGCATCCAGGCTCACCAGCGGTGCGGGAAAATTGAACGCTTCGCGCGCGATGTCCGCGAGCGGGCCTTCGAGCGCATCGCCCGTGACAAATTCCCCCAGCACCTCGCACGCCAGGGCGGGCAGGTCCTGCGGTGCGGCCCGCGGCGCAAGCTGCGGCCACGCCTCGGGCACGTACAGCCCTCCGTCCCCGGCCAGCCCCTGTCTCAGAGCAGCACTCAGGGACACCGGCTCGCAGCCGTGACGGGTGCTCGTGAACCGCATCAGTCGAGCAGACGTGCGCCCTGGGACTGCACGCCGCTGATCCAGTGGTCGGAAGCCAGTCCGTGGCGGGAGAACTGGTGCACCATCCCATCGCGCACCGCCGGCGCCTGCGGCCCGAGGCACCAGGCGAACACCGTCGGACCGGCGCCGGAGATCGAGCAGCCGAGCGCCCCGGCCGCGAGCGCGGCGCGGCGCACGTCGGCGAATCCGGGAATCAGCGCAGCGCGCTGCGGCTCGATCACCACGTCCTCGAACGACTCACGCAGCATGTCCAGATCGCCGGTGTAGCAGCCCGAGATGAAGCCCGCGAGGTTGGCAGTCTGCCAGACGAAGTCGGTCATCTGCACGGACTGCTTGAGGATGGCGCGCGCCTCGCGCGTGGACAGGAACATATGCGGGTGCACCACCACCGCGCGAATGGCCTCGGGTACGGGGATCTGTTTGACGCGCGGATTCTCGATGCCCACCGTCAGCACCAGCCCCCCGTAGAGCGAGGGGGCGATGTTGTCCACGTGCATCGAGCCGCTGGCCACCGCCTCGCCCTGCATCGCGAACTTCAGCAGCTCCAGCGGCGCGCGCGCCTCGGGCAGCAGCGCGTTGGCCGCCACCACCGCGGCCACCGCCGAGGCCGCCGAGCCGCCCAGTCCCGAGGCGAGCGGGATGCCCTTGTCCAGCTGCAGCTCGAAGCCGCCCGCCAGGTCGAGCGTCTGGCACATCGCCAGCAGCGCCCGTCCCGCGGTATTGCGCTCCGGTTCGCGCGGCAGCTCCGCGACGACCCCGCGAATGGCGCTGATGCTCACCCCGGGCGCCGCGGCGCGGCTGACGGTCGCCCGATCGCCCAGCGCGTCAATCGAGAAGCCGAGGATGTCGAAGCCGATCGCGACGTTGCCCACCGAGGCCGGCGCGAACGCCGTCGCCGCGGCGCGCGTCACAGCCTCGCTCCCAGATAAGCCGCCAGGCGCAGCAGGTCCGCGAACACCCCGCCGGCGGTGACCTCCGGGCCCGCGCCCGGGCCCTGCACGATCAGCGGATTGTCGCAGTAGCGCGCGGTCGCATAGCGCACCACGTTGTCGGTGAGGGCGATGTTGGCGAACGGATGATGCGCGTCGAGCTCCTCCAGGCCGACGGTCGCGCGCCCATCGGCGCGCACCGCGCCCACGTAGCGCAGCACCCGCCCGCGCCCGCGCGCCGCCTGATAGCGCTCGTACATGGGCGCATCGTAGCGCGACAGCCCGGTGAGGAACTGCTCGCTGTTGCCGCCCGCCAGCTCGGCGGGCACCAGGCTCGCCACCTGCACGTCCTCGATCTCCAGCGGCAGACCCATCTCGCGGCCGAGGATGATGAGCTTGCGCGCCACGTCCGTGCCCGACAGATCATCGCGCGGATCCGGCTCGGTGTAGCCGCGCTGCTTGGCCTCGCGCACGATGGCCGAGAAGGGCGTGGTGCCGTCGTAGACGTTGAACAGATACGCCAGCGTGCCGGAGAAGATGCCCTCGATGCTCGCGATCTGATCGCCGGTCTCGCGCAGATCGCGCAGCGTCTGGATGACCGGCAGCCCCGCGCCCACGGTCGCCTCGTAGAGATAGTGCGCGCCGCTCGCGCGCCGCGCCGCCTTCAGCGCCTCGTAGTACGCCAGCTTCCCGCTGTTGGCCTTCTTGTTGGGCGTGACAATGTGGATGCCCGCGGCGAGCCAGTCGCGATAGTGCCCGGCAATGCGCGCATCGGCGCTGCAGTCGATGATCACCGCGTGCGGCAGATGATCGACGTGCACGTGATCCGTGAAGCGCGTCAGGTCCGGGGACTGGGCCTGCGCCTCGAGCTGCTCGCGCCAGTGCGGCAGCGCCACCTCCTGCTCGGCCAGCAGCATGTGGCGCGAGCGCAGGATCGCGCGCACGCGCAGATCGATCCTGAACTCGTGCGCGAGCCGCTCGCGCTGGCCGGCCAGCTGATCGAGCAGCACGCGCCCCACGGTGCCCGGTCCGATGATGCCGATCGACAGCGTGTGCGGCGAGAGGTAGAAGCTCGCGTGCGCGGCGCGCAGCGCGCGCGTGGTGTGCCGTGCATCGACCACCACCGAGATGTTGCGCTCCGAGGCGCCCTGGGCGATGGCGCGCACGTTGATCTGGGCGTTGCCGAGCGCGCCGAACACCTTGCCCGCGACGCCCGGCATGCCGGCCATGCCGTCACCCACCACCGCGAGGATCGCCTGCTCGCCGGTGATGTCCACGTCCTGGATCTGCCCCTCGGCCAGCTCGCGCGCGAACGCCGCCTGCAGCACCGCCTTGGCGCGCGCGGCCTGCGCCTGCGGGATCGCGCAGCAGATCGAGTGCTCGGAGCTGCCCTGGGAGATGAGGATGACCGAGATGCCTTCCTCGCGCAGCGCGCCGAACAGCCGGTAGGCGGTGCCCGGCACGCCGATCATGCCGGCGCCCTCGAGGTTCACGAGCGCCACGTGATCGATGCTGGTGATGCCCTTGACCGGCTGCCGGGAGCTCGGCTGCGCGCAGATCAGGGTGCCGGGCTTCCCGGGGGCGAAGCTGTTGCGGATCCAGATGGGGATCGAGCGCCCCACCGCCGGTGCCATGGTCTGAGGATGGATGACCTTCGCACCGAAGTATGCGAGCTCCATCGCCTCGTTGTACGACAGCGAATCGATCACGGTGGCGTCGGGCACGCGGCGCGGATCGGCCGACAGCACCCCGTCCACGTCCGTCCAGATGTGGATCTCGGCGGCCTCGAGCAGCGCCCCGAAGATCGAGGCGGAAAAATCGCTGCCGTTGCGCCCGAGGGTGGTCTGCACCCCACGCGGATCGCTGGCGATGAATCCGGTGATCACGAGCGTGCGCTCGTCGGACCGAGCCGCCGGGGCGTGCGCGGCCAGCAGCTGCCCGAGCCGCTCACGCGACTCGCGCCAGTGCACCGTCGGCCCGAGCGGTCCCCACTCCACCGTCACGCAGCGGCGCGCATCCAGCCACTGTACGCCCTGGCGCCGTCCGCGCCGCAGCAGGTAGCGGTGAAACAGCCGCGAGGACCAGATCTCCCCGTGGCCTGCGACCAGGTCGTGCACCGGCTGCGCGGCCGAGCGCATCACGCTCGTGCTGCGCAGCACCCCGGCGATCGCCTCCAGATCGTCCTCGAGCTCGGCGATGTACTCGGCCGCACCCGCGGCCGTCAGCAACTCCCTGGCGAGACCCGCGTGCCGCTCGCGCAGCCCGCCCAGCCGCTCGCGCCAGGCCTCATCCTGCCGCTCCGCCAGCGCCACCAGCTCGAGCAGCGCATCGGTGACTCCGCGGCAGGCCGACAGCACGATCGCCAGGCGCTGGCCGGGATGGGCCACTGCCGGCGACTCCACGATGGCCGCGACGCGCTCGAAGCACTGCGCGTCGGCCACGCTGGATCCGCCGAACTTATGCACCACCCAGGCCAGGGGGTTTGTCGTGCTCATGATGGGGGTCCGGATTCTACGGGCTGGGCGGCGCTGCAGCCGCACCGCCTCCCACGGGACGGCAAAAAAACCGGCGCACTCTACTGAACCGGCTGGGCCGCCTGCAAGCGAGCCGGCACCGGATTAGTGCGCCGCCACGCTTCAGGCTACTATCGGGACATTGCCGGCGAACGCGCCAGGCACTCATGCCTCACCGCGGACGTGACGGCGGCAGGGAGCTGAATTGACGGGGGTGCGCTGCAAGCAGACGGATACATCATCCACGGCGCGTCACGCGCCTCCGGAGCGCCGGACGCGGCCGGCGCGCGCCGCGCTCCTGCCTCTGGCGATCCTCACCCTGGCGCTGCACGCAGCGGGCACCCCCGCCGCGCCGGCGGCGAGCGCCGCGCCCGCGGAAGCGCCTGTGCCGGCGCCGGCGGCGCCGGCGGCGACCGCCCCCGTGGCCACCGTGATACAGCTCGACGGTGCGATCGGCCCGGCCATGGGCCGCTACGTGCAGACGTCGCTGGCCCAGGCGGAAGCGCAGCACGACCGCCTGGTGATTCTGGAGATGGACACGCCCGGCGGCCTGGACACCGCCATGCGCGACATCATCAAGGCCATCCTGGCCGCGCCCATGCCGATCGTCGGCTATGTCGCCCCGAGCGGTGCGCGCGCCGCGAGCGCCGGCACCTACATCCTCTACGCCTGCACACTCGCCGCGATGGCGCCCGCGACCAACCTCGGGGCCGCCACCCCGATCTCCCTGGGCGGCGAATCCCCGAGCCCCATCATCCCCGGCGCCCCGACCCCTCCGACAAGTCCGGCGGGCCAGAGCAGCCCCGCCGGGCAGGGCAGCTCCACCGGGCAGGGCGGCATCGCCGCCGCTCCGGCCGCCAGCGCGCACGCCGCGGCCCACGCCAGGGCGGGGGCTCACGCCAGGGCCGTGGCCGCGGCCCACGCGCCGCATCAGGCGCCGGCCTCCGCGGCCAGCCCTGCGCCACCGCCCGCCTCGCCCGCCGCCCCCGTGCCCGGCACCGCCGAGGAGCGCAAGGTCGTCAACGATGCGGTGGCGTACATCCGCTCGCTCGCGCAGCTGCGCGGCCGCAACGCCGACTGGGCCGAAAGCGCGGTGCGCGGGGCGGCAAGTCTGCCGGCGGAAGATGCGCTGCGCGAGCACGTGATCAATCTGATCGCCGCGGACGTGCCCGATCTGCTGCGCCAGCTCGACGGCCGGCAGGTGCAGGTCGGCGGGCAGAGCGTCGTGCTGCACACGGCAGATCTATCCGTCCGCCAGATCACCCCCGACTGGCGCACCCGTCTGTTGCTGGTGCTCAGCCATCCCACCATCGCCTACGGGCTGCTGCTCGCCGGCATCTGGGGGCTGCTGCTCGAGGGCTATCATCCCGGCGGGGTGTTGCCGGGGGTGGCCGGCGCGCTGGCGCTGCTGCTGGGGCTGTACGGGCTGGAGCTGCTCGCGGTCAACTTCGCGGGACTCGCCCTCATGGCGCTCGGCATCGGACTCATCATCACGGAGTTCTTCATGCCGACCTATGGCTCGCTCGGCGTCGGAGGCCTCGCCGCCTTCGTCATTGGCTCGATCATGCTGTTCGCGGGTGGCCACTCCGGATCGCAGGTGGCGCTGCCGCTGATCGCCGGCGTGGCGATCGCCGGCGCGCTCGTGGTCATGGCGATCATCGCGCTCGCGGCGCGCGCGCGCCTGCGTCCCGTGGCCACGGGCGCCGAGGCGATGGTCGGTGAGCTGGTGGAGGTCGTCAGCGTCCACGAGGGCGCGAGCGCCCAATGCGTGGTGCGCTACGGCGGGGAGCTGTGGAGCGCGCGCAGCACGCGGCCGCTGCGGCCCGGCGAGCAGGCGCGCATCGTGCGGGTCACCGGGCTCACGCTCTGGGTCGAGCCGCAGCCCGCAGAGCTGGCGGGGACGGCCGGGGCGCCATCCGGCCTGGAGCCCGCCTCGGGCCCGGGCCACAACCGAATTTTTCATCGCGATCGGGGAAGCGCATGAATCCATCCGTCGTCGTCGTCGTGGTGCTGGTGCTGATACTGATCGCCAGCTCGGTGAAGATCCTCAAGGAATACGAGCGCGGGGTGATGTTCACCTTCGGCCGCTTCACCGGCGTGAAGGGGCCGGGCGTGCGGCTGGTGCTGCCGGCCGTGCAGCACATGCGCAAGCTCGAGCTGCGCACCGTGGTGCTGCAGGTGCCCAAGCAGGACGTCATCTCACGGGATAACGTCTCGGTGAAGGTCAGCGCGGTGGTGTACTTCCGCGTGGTCGATCCGGAGCGCGCGGTGCTGCAGGTGGTCAACCCCTACGAGGCCACCAGCCAGCTCGCGCAAACCACGCTGCGCTCGGTGGCCGGACAGCATGAGATGGACGAGCTGCTCGCGCAGCGCGACAAGCTCAACGCGGCGATCCAGCAGGTGCTCGATCAGAACACCGCGGCCTGGGGCGTGAAGGTCACGAACGTCGAGATCAAGGACATCGACCTCGACGAGACCATGATCCGCGCGATGGCGCAGCAGGCCGAGGCCGAGCGCGCGCGGCGCGCCAAGGTGATTCACGCCGAGGGCGAGAAGCAGGCCGCGCAGACCCTCGCCGAGGCCGCGCAGCTGCTGACCAGCCAGCCCGCCTCGATCCAGCTGCGCTACCTGCAGACCCTGGCCGACATCTCGAACGAGAAGAGCTCGCTGATCGTGTTCCCTCTGCCGCTGGACCTGATCACGCCGCTGCTGCCAGGGCAGGCCGGCGCAGCGCGACGCCCGTAAGGACCGCGAAGGACCGCAAGGGCCGTAAGGGCCGTCAAGGGCGCCCCGGCGCGCCAGCCGCGAAGCTCGGCTCGCGCTACCGCAGCGCGCGGTTCAGCACCAGCGCCAGGCGTACGCCCGCGCGGCTGAGCTGCGTGGCCACCGCGTTGTCCGCCAGAGCGATGTCATCGGCCGTCAGGTGGTGCTCGCCGCTCGCATCGGCGGGCGGCAGCGTGCCGTAGGCCACGGCCTGCGCCACCGCGAAGGACTGCATCGCCCAGTCCGCGACGCTACCGCGGCTCCAGGCGGCGCGATCACCGCTGGAGATCTGCGCGATCAGCCTCGCGGCAACCTCTGGGGCGTCGGTGCCCAGATCACGCACGAACTGCACGTCCCAGTACTCATGCAGGCTGCCGGGCCTGCGCCCCGGCGCGACCACGCGCACGCGATTACCGCCCGCATCGTGATCGTCCGCCGCGTGCAGCGGCTGGTGCAGATCGCCGATCAGGTGCAGAAGAAACTGCAGTGCGAGGCGCCGCTCCGGCAGGGGCGTCAGCGGGTTCGAGAGCTCGGCCGTGAACTGCTGGATCTTGTCGACGATGCAGTCCTCGGCCGGCCCCTGCGAGGCGAGCGTTCCCGGCGGCAGCGGCGGGCGGCCGTAGCAGGCCCGTGTCAGGTCCGGCGCAGTCAGCTCCAGGTCCACGAAGTGCCAGCGCCAGGTCCGCTCATAGCGCGGGCCGTGCCCGCCCGCGACACCGTCGCGACGATCCGAATCGCGGTAGCGATCCGCCCAGGTGGCCTCGCTGGCCATCGAGGTGTCGCGCGTGAGACCGCTGTCATCGCCCTCCAGCAGCACCTGCACCTGCTCGCGGACCGAGGGACGCAGGTCATGCTGCGCGATCAGCGCCACGATGCGGTGACCCTCATCACCCCAGGCGTGCGCCGCGGGTGCGGCCGTCAGCCCGGCGGCCAGCAGCAACAGCATCAGCATCGGTGCCGGCGGCAGTGTCGCGGGAAGCCGCGGCGCACGGGCGCAGCGGGCACATCGGGCGCAGCGGGCGCATCGCCCCGGGGGCTGCGAACCCGGCCACCGTCTATGGTCTAATGGCTCCATTCAATCAACCAGCGCCGGCGGGCGCGATGGGGAGAGTCGGGAGCGATGCGTCCAGGAGCCTTTGAGGCCGCCGTGCCCGGTCCGGCGTGCTCGGCTGGCCTGGCATGCTCGGTTGGGCCGGCGCGCGCGCCGAGCCGGCGGCGGGCACTGCGGCGGCTCGCCTGGCTGGGCGTTGCGCTGCTCGCCGCCGCCTGGCCCGCTTTGTCGCCGGCGGCCGACAGTGTGCTGTTCCGCCACCGCTCGATCGATCCGCGCGCCTCCGACCAGATCATCGTCAAGTGGCGCAGCAGCGGGGTGGCCGCCCTGCAGATCCCCACCATCGCCGGCCGCGCGCAGCACATGCGCGCGGTTGAAGGCGTGCAGGTGCGGCCGGTGCGCACCCTCTTCGGCGAGACCGACGTCATGAGCCTGGGGTACGTCCCGAGCCTGCGAGACATGCAGGATATCCTCGCGCGCCTGAATGCCGATCCGGCCGTGCAGTATGCCGAGCCCAACGGCTATCGCTACCTCGCCGACTTCCCCACCGATCCCCCCAACGATCCGTTCTTCGTCGCCGGCTCCGATAATAACGGCAGCTGGGAGGGTCAGTGGTACCTGTTGCCCAGCTCCGCCACCACGCCCTCGGCGCTGGGGGTCACCACCGCCTGGCAGACCACCCTCGGCTCCCAGAGCGTGGTCGTGGCGGTACTGGACACCGGCATCATCGAGGGGCAGCCGGACTTTACGTATCCGCCCGGCGCGAGCAGCACGCCGAAGCTCGAGTGTGGCACCGACAACAGCGGTCAATCCTACTGCGGCTACGACTTCGTCAGCTGCGATCAGGGCAACACCGCGACCGACTCGGAACCGGACAGCAGCGCCGATTGCAGCGCCACGGGCTCGGCGGCCACCTACTACTTCGCCAACGACGGTCACGATTGGGCCGAGGACGCCGCCGATCCCGGCGACTGGATCGACTCCACCGACACCGCCATGACGCTGTTCCAGGACGCGGCCTGTACCACGACCGCGCCGAGCTCCTGGCACGGCACCAAGGTCGCCGGCGTCATCGGCGCGGTGACCAACAACGGCATCGGCGTCGCCGGCATCGCGCCGCTCACCACGCTCCTGCCGGTGCGCGTCATCGGCAAGTGCGCCGCGCGCGTCTCGGACATCGCCGCCGGGATCCTCTGGGCCGCCGGCGTCGGCGTGAGCCTCGACGCCGGCACCATTGCCGCAAGTCCTGCGGCCAATATCATCAACCTGAGCCTCGCCGCCAACACGCCCTGCTCGCAGACCGAGCAGGATGCGATCAACCAGGCGATCGACGCGGGCGTGCTGGTGGTGGCGGCCGCCGGCAACGAAGGCGGTCCGCTCGACGCGCCGGCCAACTGCAGCGGCGTGGTCTCGGTGGTGGGGCTGCGCGCGGCGGGCACCAAGGTGCCCTACAGCAACCTGTCCAGCAGCGCCGCGCCGGCCACCATCGCCGCCCCGGGCGGCAACTGCGTGAACAACAGCACCACCGCCGGCATCACGGTGTCCTGCGACTACGCCATCATGACCACCTCGGATGCGGGCACCACCACGCCCTCCCCGACGCCCGGGTTCTACACCTACGAGCTGCTGAACCCGAGCTTCGTGGACTCCGGCGCCAACACCGACAACGCCGCGGTGGCGGGCACCAGCTTCGCGGCCCCGATGGTCGCGGGCACCGCCGCGCTGATGCTCGCCGCCGAGCCGACCCTCACGCCCGCACAGCTGATCGCGCGGCTGAAGTCCAGCGCCCTGCCCTTTCCCAAATCCTCTTCCACCACCTCCACCGAGTGCCAGCTCGCCTCCGCGAGCACCGACACCAACGGCAACTTCACCGACGTCAGCCAGCAGGCCGAGTGTGTCTGCACGCCCCAGACCTGCGGCGCCGGCATGCTCGACGCCGCCGCCGCGGTGAATGCCGCCAGCGGCCTGTTCGTGCAGATCACGACCTCCCACAGCAGCGGCGCGCCGGGCCAGCGCATCCAGCTCAACGGCACCGGCAGCACGCCCGACGCCGGCGCCACCATCACCCGCTGGCGCTGGAGCACCAGTCCCTCCACCAGCGATCAGATCGCGAATCCCGATCAGCCGGTCGCCACGCTGGTGATGCCGGGGCTGCGCTCCATCGACGTGGTCCTGACGATCACCGACAGCAGCGGCCACACCGCTTCGGCCAGTGCCAGGATCGAGTCCGCCTTCGCCGCGGCGAGCGGCAGCGGCTCGCTCGACCCGCTGACCCTGGCGCTGCTGGCCGCGGCCGCCGCCTGGCGCGTGGCTCATCGCACGCGGCGCCCTCGCCGCGACCCGGCGCAGTCGAGGCGGTTGACGTGGCTGACGCGGTTGACGCGTTTGAACTGAATCCCGCTCGGAGTGTCGTTATGCTAAGCGCCCGGCCGGGGGACCCCGCAGGGGACCGTAGCGCACTCATGCCAGCGATACCCGCCTTGGAAGGAGAATTCGTTGAGTCCGATCCGTCGTGCACCACCGCGTGGCTCCGGCACCGCGGCCCGAACTGCGCTGAGCGCTGCACTGAGCCCCGTGCCGAGAGCCCTGCTGACCCTCGTGCTGGGCGCGCTGCTGCTGGCCGCCTGCAGCAACAATATCGGCCTGTACGTCAATCCTGACCTTGGTATCGCGGTGAATGTCTCGCTGGCGGTCGATGGCGGCCAAACCCAGCTCTACGCGGACGAAGCCACGGTGGTCACCGCCACGGTGTCCTCCGATCCCTCCGGTGAGGGAGTCAGCTGGAGCCAGATCGGTCCCGGCACTCTCGTCCCGATCAACAAGACGCAGGCGGAGTTCACGACCCCGCCGGACACACCGCCGATCGTCGGGGCGGTCTCGACACAGATCAAGGCGACCCAGGTCTCCGATCCGCAGAACAATGCCACGATCACGATCGTGACGTACGGCTCGCCGGTCATTCCCTCCCAGACGCTCTATCCCGGCAACGTGAACGTCGCCTATGCGAGCGACATCGTGGTGCGCGGCGGCTACTCGCCCTATGCCTGGTCGTGCATCCCCGCCTGCACCACGACCGGCGAGGGGGGCGACCTGCCGCCCGGGCTGGCGCTCAGCGACAGTGGCTCCGCGGTGACGACCCTCGGCGGCACCCCCACCGCCGCCGGCACCTACACCTTCACCGTGCAGGTCGAGGACGCCAAGGGCGAGACCACCACTCGGTCCCTGCAGATCACGATCAATCCGCAGACCACCTGCCTGCTGCGGGGTCAGTACGTGCTCGCCTTCTCCGGATTTCGCGGCGGCGGCAGGGCGATCCACCTGGCGACGCTCAACATCAGCGACACCGGCGTCGTCACCGGCGAGCAGGACTACAAGGACGGGCACCGCACCACGCTCGATGAGACGCTGAACGCCACCAGCCTCTGCAAGAACCGCAACACCAACAGCGGCTACCTGCGGCTGTTCGCCCCGAGCGGCGAGCTCGACTACAACTTCGCCACCACGCCCCCCGACGCCAGCGGCGCGATCCATTCGGCGCGCATCCAGCTGATCGGCTCTCCGGCCAACAAGGGCTATTTCGGGGACTCAGGCTCCGGCGAGATCCTGCTGCAGCCCACGAACGCCGTCACAGGGGTGGCTCCGAGCGGCAACTTTGCCTTCGGGCTGCTGGGGGCGGACAAGAACAAGCGTCACTACGGCACGATCGGGGAGCTCAGTGCCGCCGCCGGCACCTTCAGCGGCCTGGTCGACTCCAATGCCGGGGCCAGCGGGGCGGCCGCGCCGCTCGGAGGCGCCGTGAGCGACGCCCCGTTGACCGGCACCTGGTCGGTGCCCGATGCGTACGGCCGCGGCACGATCAATTTCCAGGTCGGCGCGGCCAGCGAGGATCTGGTGTACTACATCGTCAACGCCAACAAGATCCTGCTGATGAACGCCGATGAGACGGTCAACAGCGCGCGCGAGATCGGCTACATGACGACCCAGACCGGGGATGTGAGCCCGACCACGTTCGACAACGGCGCCCTCGCCACTCCCTCGATCCTCAGCCTCTGGGGCGAGTCCGGCACCCTCGAGCCCGTGGCGGTGACGTCGCTGGGCCGCCTGTCCTCCGCGGATCCGGCAGCGGGCAGCGTGAACCTGGTGCTCGATACCGCGGACAACGCGACCGATACCGATGATGTGATCTATAGCGGCCAGAGCTACAGCGTGGATGCGACCGGTCGTGGCACCCTCACGCTCAGCCAGGCCGGCACGACCCGCTCGTTCGTGTTCTACCTGGACGGCGCATCCGACGGCTACATCCTCGAGCCCGCCAGCGCCGCGGGCAGCGTGGGACTGCTCGAGGCGCAGACGCTGCCCGCCAACGGCCTGTTCTCCGACACCTACGACGCCGACTTCGTCGGCGGCACCCAGTGGCCCCAGTCCAACGGCCCGGTGACGCTGCAGCCCCTGATGCAGCTGCAGTTCGGCACGCTCTCCAGCAACAGCGAGAACGGCAATTTCGCCATCGACCCCGCCAGCGGCCGCGGCTTCGGCACGGGCACGATCACCGGCGTGGGCGCCACCGCCAACGTGCTCTACATCGTCTCCCCGACCAAGATCGACCTGATGAACTTCGCCACGCCCACCGGCATCGACAGCTCGATCTCCTGGCTGCTCGGGCAGTGAGGTCATGCGGGCGGACGGGTTCCGGAGCACTGGACCACCCGGGATGCTGTGCTAGAATCCGCGCCGGTTGCGAGCGTCTGCCCGCCGCGCGAGTCTCCGACAGTGTCTCGCGCATCGCGGGCGCGCCGGGCGACCAGGTAACAGGATTTACGGTTCGACGGCCTGCGAGACAATCTCTCTCTGGACCTCGTGACGTTCCTGCGGTATGAAAGCATGCGGCCGGGGCCAGGATCCGCGCCGTCCGAATCGAGTTGATTGCTCAGAGAGAGTCATTGCATGGCCAAGATCTATGTCGGGAATCTCCCCTTTTCCGCGACCGAGGCGGACGTTCGCGCCCTGTTCTCCCAGCACGGCACCGTCGAGTCGGTGACGCTGCCGACGGATCGTGAGACCGGGCGGCCGCGCGGCTTCGGTTTCGTCGAGATGAGTCAGGCGGACGCCTCGCGCGCCATCCAGCACCTCAACGGTCACGAGATGGGCGGCCGGCCCCTGCGGGTGAACGAAGCGCAGGACAAGCCACGCACCGGCGGTGCGCGTCCGGGCGGCGGTTACCGCGGCGGCGGCCCCGGTGGTGGGGGCGGCGGGCGCTGGTGAGCGTGACGCGGCGCCGATGGCTGTAGCGATCGACACCGCTCAAGCCCTCGGCAGGCCGATGGGGTCCGCTGCGCATCGATGAGATTGAGCGAGAGCCCGGAGAGATCCGGGCTCTCACCGTTTGGGAGCCTCTTTTCCGCGGTCAGGGGCCGCGGACGGTCAGGGCGTACCTGGGTACCTGGAGAGGACGGGCCTGTGTCAGTCGAGTCCCACAGCGCGCCAGCGGGTATTGAGCGCCCCGGGCACGCCGGGGGCGACTGGCGCGTGCACCGCAGCGGCGGTGCAGTCCGATTGAATTGCCCCCCGAGCTTGTGCAAGGCTTGCGGCGGTGCGTGGGAACGGCATCGTGTGGTCATCGTTTGAAATCGAGTCGAGGAGTCGTCATGAAAAAAATACTATGCGGCGTGTGCCTGTTGTCTGCAGCGACCCTGCTGGGATGCAGTTCCGCCCAGTCGGACTGGAACCAGGCCAACACCCAGGGAACCGTCGCCGCCTACCAGGCTTTCCTCACCAAGTACCCCAATGACCCGCACGATGCGGACGCGCGCCAGCGCATCCAGACGCTGCAGGACGATCAGGCGTGGAGCACCGCACAGAGCGCGAACACCGCGGACGCCTACCAGAAGTACCTGTCCGATGAGCCCAGCGGCTCGCACGTGCAGGAGGCGCACGACAAGCTGACCGGTCTCATGCGTGCCTCCGACTGGCAGGAGGCCAAGAGCGCCGGCACCTCCACCGCCATCCAGGACTTCCTGGCCAAGTACTCCAGCGGTCCGGAGGTGGACGAGGCGCACACGATGATGGGGCAGTTCGACTACCAGGTCGACCTCGGCACCTTCCACAGCAGCAAGGCCGCCGACGCCGCGCAGACGAAGCTGCAGGACAAGTTCGGCAAGGATCTGCAGAGCGTGGCGGTCATGCCACCGGCCGGCAAGAGCAAGATGTACCACGTGGCCTCCGCCGCGATGACGCAGGATCAGGCCAAGGCCGCGTGCAAGATGCTGATGAAGGCGCACCAGCATTGCACTGTGATGAAACGCGCGCAGGGGTGAAGTGCGCGCACTGCGCGATGAGTGTGCGGAATCGCAGACACGCGTCGGTTTTTTTGCGACATGCATCTTGTTAAATCGTTAGCGCGTGCGGCAGAATAGCGTCGCGATGCGTCAACGCGCGGCGGCGACAGGGCGTTCGATATAACGCTCAGCCGCCCCGCCGCGCGGCGACGCCGGGAGGCCGATCAGAGAGAACGTGGGCGCGATATGCCGCGCGCCCAGAAGGGTGTAACTGATCCAGCATTGGGATGGGCCCACAACAAGATGGAATCCCCTGAAATTCAGTCCCGTGTGCTCGCGGCAGCCATATCCCAGCCGCGCCCCACACGCGACGGAGCTGAGGAGTGGATTCCATCCGGACGCCCCGACGGCCATGCGGCCAGTGTCGATCTGCACCTGGTCGAGGGCGATGCCGCTTCTCCCGCCGCTGTCCCGACCTACCGCACCATCCCGCAGGGCGGAGCGGCCGTTGCCAAGCGCCTGTTCGACGTCATTGGCGCTATTTTGATCGGCGCTCTGTTCTCACCCTTCATCGTCGGGGTCGCGATCCTCATCCGGCTGAGCGGGCAGCCGATCCTCTTCAAGCACCGGCGCATCGGCCTTCACGGCAAGGTGTTCAACTGCCTCAAATTCCGCAGCATGTCGCCCGATGCCGAGCATTCCCTGCGCGAACTGTTGCGCCAGCATCCGGAACTGCGTGATGAATGGACTGAGAATCACAAGCTGCGCAGAGACCCCCGTGTCACGATGCTGGGCCATTTCCTGCGCCGCACGAGTCTCGATGAGCTCCCGCAGTTGTGGAACGTGCTCCGCGGCGAGATGAGCCTGGTCGGCCCGCGGCCGGTGGTGCGGGCCGAGCTGCTGCGCTACGGGCGACAGGTCTCAACCTACCTTGCGATCAAGCCCGGCGTTACGGGTCTATGGCAGGTCAAGGGACGCAGCGACACCACGTATCGGCGGCGGGTGGCGATGGATAAATATTACGTCCGCAACCGAAACCTTTGGATGGACGCGTATATCGTCGGCCTGACCGCCGCAGTCGTATTGAGACGCGCAGGCGCCTACTAGGCGACCTTCAACCCGCAACCTATTCGCGCCGGTCCCAATAGCTCGACATCATTGACAGCCGACGCTTCAGAACCAATGGCAAGGTCCTCTCGACCCTGCCAAGTTGAAAGCCCAGCATCTTCGCTAAGGTATGCACCAGGCACCGGGGAATCTGCAGAGGCGCCTCCTTCTTCAGGTGAGTGATTTCCGACAGGACGAATCGCAGCCCT
>DATJSD010000011.1:0-25299 GCA_035504335.1 Steroidobacteraceae bacterium
ACCGGCGCGGTGGTGTGGCTGGCGCGCCATGCGCTGCGCTATCGGGTCGCGGTGGCGCGCGACAACCTGTGCCGCTGCTTCCCCGACCGCTCGCGCGCGCAGATCAGGCGTCTGCTGCGGCTCTATTACCGCCACCTCGGCCAGGTGATGGCGGAGTTCTTCAAGACGGCCACGATGTCGGCCGCGGCGCTCAGCGCGCGAGTGCAGCTGGTGAATCTCGAGGCGGTCCACGCGGAGACCCGCGCCGGGCGCTCGGTGCTGCTGCTGGGAGCGCACTTCTGCAACTGGGAATGGTCGCTGCATGCAGTGGCGCTGCGTGTCGGGGTGCCGATGGAAGCGGGCTACAAGCCGCTGCACAACGCGAGCGCGGATCGGGAGCTGCGCAAGCTGCGATGCCGCTTCGGGGCGCGTCTGATCGCGGCGAAGCGGCTGATGCGCGAGATCGCGCGGCGGCGCGATAGCGTGCGAGCCGTGGCACTGATCGCCGACCAGGTGCCCCTGACGAGCGGGCGGGTGTGGCTGAAGTTCCTGGGTCGCCAGACTCCCTTCTATCTGGGACCCGGCGAGATCGCGCACTCCACCGGCTACGCGACATTCTTCGCGGCGATGACGCGCATCCGACGCGGCCACTACCAGATCGAATTTCAGCCGATCTGCGCGGCCGGCGAATGCCCGGACCCGCGCGCCTTCACGGTACGCTACGCGCACCTGCTCGAGGCGCTGATCCTGGCCCACCCGGCCGATTGGACCTGGACGCACCGCCGCTGGAAGCTCCCCTGCCCGCAGGAACTGATCGACGCGCAGACCGCGCCGCAATGAGGCCCGGCGGGCGCGGCAGCCGCAGCCGCATGCGAGCACGGCGAGGCCGGCCGCGCTTCACGCGGGCTGCTGTGCCGCGGCCTTGCGCGCGATCACGGCGGCCAGCTGCCGGATGCTCGGATGCTCGAAGATGTCGGTCACATCGATGGCGCCCGGCCAGGCGTGCTCGATGCGCTCGTGGATGGCGATCAGCTTCAGGGAGCTGGCACCCAGGTCGAACAGGTTCTCGTCGACCTCGAGGGTGCGGCCATCCAGCTCCGCCTCGCAGATGGCGCGCAGGCGCTGCTCGATCGCCCCGGCGCCGGCGGCGCCCGCCGCATCCGCCGGCGTGACGGCGCGCAGCCGCGCGAGCTCGGTGAGATCGGCCTCGAAGGCTCCGGCCAGGTAGTCCTGCTCGAGCAGGTGGCGCTGGATCTTGCCGCTGGTGGTCTTGGGGATGCGCCGCACCGGCACCACGGCATCGAGCTCCACTCCGGCGTGCTCGGCGATACGGTGCGAGAGCTCGCGCGCCAGCGGCAGGAACGCCGCGAGCTCCCCCCGGTGCAGAACGAAGCCCAGCACCGCCTCGGTCTGCGACCCCGGCGCGCGCACGCCGGCGATCACGACCTTGCCGGCCTCGAGCCCCGCGACGTCCTCGGCCATGCGCTCGAGGTCATGGGGGTAGTAATTCTGTCCGTTGACGAACACGATCTCCTTGTCGCGGCCGGTGACGTACAGCTCCCCCTCGTAGATGACCCCCACATCCCCGGTGCGCAGCCAGCCCTCCGCGGTGAAAGCCGCGGCGTTGGCCGCCGGGTCCGCGTAATAGCCCTGCGTGACGCTCTGTCCGCGGATCTGGATGTGGCCGACCACGCCCGCAGCGCACGGCCGATCCGCCTCGTCGGTGATGCACAGCTCGCAGTAGGGAATCGCGCCGCCGACGCTCGCCAGGCGCAGCGCCTCACGCGCCCCCGGCGCGGCCGGCTGTGCGCGCTGGCCGACTCCGAGGTGGCGGCGATCGAACGCCGTGGCGCGCAGCGGCGCCCCGGGGCGCGGGAAGCTCACCGCCAGCGAGCCTTCCGCGAGGCCGTAGACCGGATACATGGCGCTCGCCGCGAGGCCGGTGCCCGCCAGGCGCGCGACAAACTCCTCGCACAGCTCCACGCTGATGGGCTCGGCGCCGTTGAAGATCAGCCGCACGTTGGACAGGTCCAGACCCTCGGGGATACGTTCGCCGAGCATCTTCAGGTAGTGCCGATAGCCGAAATTCGGCGAGCACAGCAGGCTCGCGCGCACGCGCGAGGCCAGCTGCAGCCACAGCAGCGGGCGGCGCACGAACAGCTCCGTGGGCATCAGGTGCGCGTGCACGCGGTTGGCGAACATCACCAGGTGAAAGCCGATCAGGCCCATGTCGTGCGTCAGCGGCATCCACGACAGGCTCACGTCGTCCGGGCCGAACTGCGCGACCTCGGTGGCGCCGCGCACATTGGCGAGGATGTTGGCGTGCGTGAGCATCACGCCCCTGGGCTCGCGCGTGGAGCCCGAGGAGAACTGTATGAAAGCCAGATCCTCGGGGGCGCAGCGGTGCGGGCGGCCGCTGCGGCCGAGCTCGGTGAGATCGTCCACCAGGAAGGCACGTTCGCGCAGCGCCGCGAAGGCCGCGCGCTCCGGCGCGCTGCCCTTGTCGGCCGCGAACTCGCCGATGCGCTCGAGCAGGCGCTGCTCGCTGTAGAGGTAGGGCCGCTGCAGGCGTAGGGCGATACGCAGCAGCTTGTGCCGGTGCTCGTCGCTGATTCCGGGGGCGACCGGCACCGGCACGATGCCACCCAGGATCGCGGCCCAGAAGGCATCGACGAACGGCTCGTTGCTGCCGAGGAACAGCAGCAGCCGGTCCCCGGGCTGCACGCCGAGCCGCTGCAGGCGGTAAAGAATCCCCAGCGCGCGCTCGTACAGCTCGCTGTACGCCACCGTGTGCGCCTGCTGCTCGCCCTCGTGGTAGGTCAGCCGGCCGGCGTGGCCGCGCTGCGCGTCCATCAGCGCCGTGAGCGTGGCGGCGGTCATCGGGGGGCTCTGGCGCATTGAGCGCGCGATTCTAGCGGCGATCGAGGTGCTTGGAAATGTGGACGCGCATCAATAAATCAGCAGCTTAGCTTGTCTTTCGAGCGCGCTGTGCGACAATCCGACGCCAAATGTCAAAGCCGCCGGGCAGCAGCGATTATTCGGCGTCCGATGTCCTTGCCCCGCAATTCTGGACCGGCAAGACCGAGCGGCTGACCCCGGGGATCGACGTCGCCTGCACCAAGATCGCGGTCGATCTGCAGAACCTGACGCGCGACACGGCCGACGACTGCATCCTGCGCAGCCTCGAGGCCCTGCGCGATGCCGCCTCGGCGGATACGGCCTTTGCCGCGTTCTTCGATCCGGGGGTGAGCCACATCGAGTCGGTGCTGTGGGTGCGCGGGCATTTCGCCCAGTGCCATCCCGAGGCGCTCAAGGGCGCCGCGATCGCCACGCTCCCCTGGCTCGCGCAGCGCTCCGAGCACCTGCGGCTCTCCGAGTTTCGCGACACCGCCTCGCCACGCGCCGAGCAGGCGGAGGACGCGGGGGCGTTCGCCGCGCTGTCGATCGGCTCGGCGCTGCTGGTGTGCTTCCGCATCCGCGAGCAGCCGGCGGGACTGCTCGGCATCGGCTACGGTCTGCCGCGCGGCGCCTTCGACGTGAACCTGCAGCTGCTGATGAAGCTGCTCGGCAGCAGTCTGGCCACCGGACTGGCGCTGGTGCGCCAGTCGCTGCAGCTCGGGCGCCTGGGCGAGCGCAACGCGCTCGCCGAGCGCGCCGCCAACGACGGGCTGTGGGACTTCGACGTCGAGAACAACGACGTGTACTTCTCCCCGCGCTGGCGCGCGATGCTCGGCTACGACGAGAACGATCTGAAGGGCGGCTTCGACTGGCGCAGCCTCGTGCACCCGGATGACATCTCGCGCGTGCAGGCCGCGATCCGCGAGCACGTGGCGGGCAAGACCCCGATGTTCGAGAGCGCGCACCGCATGCGTCACCGCAACGGCGAGTGGCGCTGGATCATGGGGCGCGCCGTCGCGCAGCTGGACGAGCACGGACGGCTGACGCGGCTGGTGGGCGTGGAGCTGGACATCACCGAGCGCAAGCTGTACGAGGAGGCGCTGTTCCGCGAGAAGGAGAGCGCGCAGATCACGCTGCAGTCGATCGGCGACGGGGTGATCACCACCGACGCCGCCTCGGTGATCGACTACATCAACCCGGTGGCCGAGCAGCTCACCGGCTGGCGGCTCGAGGACGCCATGGGTCGCCCGGTCGAGGAGATCTTCCGCGCCTTCCACGAGGAGACCTGCGAGCCGCTGGAGAATCCGCTGACGGTGTCGATCCGTCGCGTCCGACCGATCAAGTCGGTGCGGCCGATGCTGCTGATCCGCCGCGACGGCAACGAGCTGTACGTGGAAAGCACCGCCTCGCCGATCCGCGCCGGCAGCGGCAAGGTCGGCGGCGGCGTGCTGGTGTTCCACGACGTCAGCGAGTCGCGCGAGCTGAACCGCCGCCTGTCCTACCATGCGAGCCACGACCTGCTGACCGGGCTGGTGAATCGCCGCGAATTCGAGAACCGCCTGGAGCGCGCACTGAAGAGCGCCAAGGCGCGCGAGAGCTCCTATGCGCTGTGCTATCTGGACATCGATCAGTTCAAGATCGTCAACGACACCTGCGGCCACAGCGCCGGGGACGCGCTGCTCGGGCAGGTGGGCGCGCTGCTGAAATCCAAGGTGCGCTGGCGCGACACGCTCTCGCGCCTGGGCGGCGACGAGTTCGGCATTCTGCTGGAGAGCTGCTCGCTCGACGAGGCGATGCGCATGGCCGAGTCGCTGCGCGAGGCGGTGCGCAACTTCCGCTTCAGCTGGGAGGAGCGCGTGTTCCGGCTCGGCGCGAGCATCGGGGTGGTGCCGATCACCGCCGACAACGAGGACGTCGCGGCGATCCTGTCGGCCGCGGACGCCGCCTGCGCGGCCGCCAAGGAGCAGGGCCGCAACCGCGTGCACTCCTTCGCCGAGAACGACATCGAGCTGATGCGCCGGCGGCGCGAGATGCAATGGGCTGCGCGCATCAACGCGGCGCTCGAGGAGGGACGCTTCGAGCTGTTCCGCATGCCGATCCAGCCGCTGCAGAAGCCGGAGAGCGGCGCGCACTACGAGCTGCTGCTGCGCATGCGCGATGAGAACGGCCGCATCGTCGCGCCCGACGCGTTCATCGCCGCCGCCGAGCGCTACGGCATCACGCCGAACATCGATCGCTGGGTGATCGAGAACGCGCTGCGCTGGCTGGTGTCCGAGGCCGACGAGCGCGAGCGGCTGGCGATGTGCTCGATCAACCTGTCGGGCCAGAGCCTCGGGGACGACAAGTTCCTGCCGTTCGTCATCGAGCAGTTCCACAAGAGCGGCCTGGACGCCAGCAAGATCTGTTTCGAGATCACCGAGACCGCGGCGGTGCAGAGCTTCTCGCAGGCCAACCGCTTCATCCAGGCGCTGCACGAGCTCGGCTGCAAGTTCGCGCTCGACGACTTCGGCACCGGACTGTCCTCGTTCGGCTATCTGAAGCACTTTCCGGTCGATTACCTCAAGATCGACGGCAGCTTCGTGCGCGAGATCCTGCACGATCCGATCGACCGCGAGATGGTGCGCTCGATCAACGAGATCGGACATCTCACCGGCAAGCAGACCATCGCCGAGTTCGCCGAGAACGCCGAGATCATTCAGATGCTCACCCATCTCGGCATCGACTACGCGCAGGGCTACGGCGTCGCACAGCCCCAGCGGCTGCTCAAGGCGGTGAGCACGGCGGCGGCGCCCGGGACCACGGGCCCCGCGGGGCCGGCCGGAACGGGCGGCGGTCCCGGCTGAGGCAGTCACTCGGGCAGTGGATAGGGCAGGGGCAGGGCCTGCGCCGGCACAAAGGTGCCCGCGGGGCCGGCGAGCGCACCGGCTTCGGTGTCGGCCGCGGCATCAGACTCGGGCGCGGCATCAGACCCGGGCGCGGCATCAGACCCGGCCGAGGGGACATCGGCGCCGGCGGCCGGCCGCGCGCCGCTCGCGGGCAGCGCGGCGACCGCGAGGAATTCCACCCTGCCGTCGGGGCGCACGGCCGCCTCGATCACCCGAAAGTCGCGACCGTCGGCCAGCCGCCCGGTGTCGCCGGGTGCGAGCCGCAGCGGCGCGCCGCTGATGAATCTCTGCATGCGCCGTTTGACCCGCCCGCGGTAGTGCGCGCGCGCGATGATTTCCTGGCCGGTGTAGCAGCCCTTGTCGAACGAGATCGCGCCGATGCAGTCGAGGTTGAGCATCTGCGCGACGAACTGGCCGGAGGTGGGCGCATACACCTGCGGCAGGCCGGCGGCGATGTCCAGCAGCCGCCAGTGCGCGCGCGCCAGGCCGGGACGCAGGTCCGCATCGCCCGCCCCCAGCACCCGCAGCCGCCGGTGCGCATCGTAGGCGACCTCGATGCCTGTCGCCTCATCGGCCGGCGCGTGCGCCGCCGGGGCGATCCCCAACAGCCGATGCGCGCCCGTCTCATCGGCGATGCTCAGCTTGGCGCGCAGCACGTAGCGGCGCAGGGTCTGGAGCGTCGCGGCCAGCAGCTCCCGCGGCAGCAGCGCCAGCAGCTCATCGGGCCGTGGCGCGAGCAGCGCGAGCAGCGCGAGCGTGCGCCCCTGCGGGTTGTGCAGCCCCGCGCGCAGCAACACGCCCGGCGCGAGCGCGGCGACATCGCCGGACAGCTGGCCCTGCAGGAACCTGCGCGCATCGGGTCCCCGGAAGCTCAGTACACCCAGATCATCCAGCGCGCAGACTGCGGATTGACTGCCGATGCTCATGGCGCCCTTCGCCGCGACGCGGGCTCGCCGCGCTGCGGGCTCGCCGCGCTGCGGTGGTCGATACGGCGCGATTCTGGCACAATTGTGCGCATGCCGGATCCCGTCACCGACGCGCCCGCGAGCGCGGCACTCGTGCTGCGCGCGGCCGCATCGCCAGCACAGGCTCCAGCGCCCGGCGCGAGCGCGACGCACGCCGCCGCCGGCGGGGGCAGCGCGCCGCGTCGGGAAGTGGGCGGCCCAGCCGGTCCGGAGCCCACCCGCTACGGTGATTGGGAGCGCCGCGGGCGCTGCATCGATTTCTGACGGGCCAGGGGAGCTTGCATGGCCGAGCGGCCGTTATCGCCGCACTTCACGGTGTACCGGTGGGCGTACACGATGACCCTGTCGATTCTGCACCGGGTGAGCGGGCTGGCGCTGTCGCTCGCACTGGTGGGATTCGTGCTGTGGCTCGCCGCCATCAGTCTCGGGCCCGCGGCCTACGACGGCCTTGCGCCGCTGCTGCATTCGCTGCCGGTGCGCGTGCTCATCGCACTGGCGATCATCGCGCTGATCTATCACTTCTGTAACGGCCTGCGGCATCTGGCCTGGGACATGGGCTGGGGCTTCGAGCTGCGCCAGGCGCGCGCGAGCGCCGTGGTGGTGGTGATCGCCGCGATCCTCGGGTGTCTCGTCTGCCTGTACTTCCTGTTTCGTCACGCGGGGGCCGCATGACGCTGCGCAGCCCGCTCGCCCGGGTGCTGAACCACGGCGCCGCCCACGGCGGGGTCAGCCACTGGATCGTCGAGCGCGTGACCGGGCTGGCGCTCGCGCCGCTGTCGATCTGGCTGCTGGTGGCGCTGCTGTCGCTGCCGCGGCTCGATCACGCCAGCCTGAGCGCCTGGGTGGCGGCGGGTTGGAATCCCGTGTGGCTCGCGCTGCTGGTGCTGCTGGCGGCGTGGCACTCGTGGCTGGGCGTGCAGATCGTGGTGGAGGATTACGTGCAGGGCGTCATCGTGAAGACCTTCACGCTGCTGCTGTCCACGTGCGTACACACGCTGCTGGCGCTCAGCGGCGTGTACGCGGTGCTGCATATCGTGTTCCGGGGTGCGGCGTGAGCGTCTACCCGCTGATCGATCACACCCACGACGTGATCGTCGTGGGCGCGGGCGGTGCGGGGCTGCGCGCGACCCTCGGCCTCGCCGAGGCGGGGCTCGCCACCGCCTGCATCACCAAGGTGTTCCCGACGCGCAGCCACACCGTGGCCGCCCAGGGCGGCATCAGCGCCGCGCTGGGCAACATGGGCGCGGACGATTGGCGCTGGCACATGTACGACACCGTCAAGGGCTCGGATTGGCTCGGCGATCAGGACGCGATCGAGTTCATGTGCAAGCAGGCGCCGTCGGCGGTGCTGGAGCTGGAGCACTACGGACTGCCGTTCTCGCGCACCGACGACGGGCTCATCTACCAGCGTCCCTTCGGTGGCATGACCACCGAGTTCGGCAAGGGCATCGCGCAGCGTACCTGCGCGGCGGCCGACCGCACCGGCCACGCCATGCTGCATACGCTGTATCAGCAATCGTTGCGCCACCAGGCCGAGTTCTTCATCGAGTACTTCGCCATCGACCTGATCATGCAGGACGGGGAGTGCCGCGGCGTGCTCGCGCTGGATCTGGCCGAGGGCAAGCTGCATCGCTTCCGCGCGCAGATGACCATCCTCGCCACCGGCGGCTATGGGCGCGCGTATTTTTCCTGCACCGGAGCGCACACCTGCACCGGCGACGGCGGCGGCATGGCGCTGCGCGCCGGCCTGCCGCTGCAGGACATGGAGTTCGTGCAGTTTCATCCCACGGGCATCTACGGGGCGGGCTGCCTGATCACCGAGGGGGTGCGCGGGGAGGGCGGCTACCTGACCAACTCCGCGGGCGAGCGCTTCATGGAGCGCTACGCGCCCAACGCCAAGGATCTGGCCTCGCGCGACGTGGTCAGCCGCGCCTGTACCATCGAGATCCGCGAAGGCCGCGGGGTCGGGCCGCTCAAGGACCATATCCATCTGCACCTCGAGCACCTCGGCCCCGAGGTCATTCACGAGCGCCTGCCGGGCATCGCCGAGACCGCACGCATCTTCGCGGGCGTCGATGTGACACGCGAGCCGATCCCGATCCTGCCGACCGTGCACTACAACATGGGGGGTGTCCCGTGCACCATGCACGGCGAGGTCGTGACGGTGCGCGATGGCAGTGAGAGCGTCGTACCCGGACTGATGGCGGTGGGCGAGGCCGCGTGCGTCTCGGTACACGGGGCCAACCGTCTCGGCTCCAATTCATTGCTCGATCTGGTGGTATTCGGTCGCGCCGCGGCGCAGCACTGCGCGCTGCACCTGCAGCGCGGCGCGCGCCAGCGGCCGCTGCGCGCCGACGCGGTGGAAGCGGCGCTCGCGCGCCTGGACCGGCTGCGCCACGCGCAGGGCTCGCGACCCACCGCGCAGATCCGTCTGGAGATGCAGAAGATCATGCAGGCGGACGCGGCGGTATTCCGCAGCGGCGAGACGCTCGCGCAGGGCATCGAGAGGCTGTCGCGCACGCTGGCCTCGTTGGCGGACGTGCGTGTGTCGGACCGCGGCATGATCTGGAACACCGATCTGGTGGAGACCTTCGAGCTGGAGAATCTGCTGCTGCAGGCGGCGGCCACGATCCACTCGGCGGCCAATCGCACCGAGAGCCGCGGCGCACACGCGCGCGAGGATCATCCGGCGCGCGACGACGTGAACTGGCTGAAGCACACACTGTGCTGGATCGATGCGCAGGGCCGGCCGCGCTTCGCGTACCGCGCCGTGCACCTGAACACCCTCACGGATGAGGTCGAGACGATCGCGCCCAAGGCACGCAGCTACTGAGGTCCACCACCGAGGCCCGCCCCGAGGCCCGCTACCGAGGTCCACTCAAGCCATGGTCGAGCTTGCACTACCCGCCAACGCGCGCATCGACAAGAGCGCCGGTCGGCATTATCCGGCGCCGGCGGGCGCAAAGCGCGTGCGCACCTTCCGCATCTACCGCTTCGATCCCGCCAGCGGGCAGCGCCCGCGCGTGGACCGCTATGACCTGGACATGGAGCAGTGCGGGCCGATGGTGCTCGACGCACTGCTGAAGATCAAGAACGAGGTCGACGCGACGCTGTCGCTGCGCCGCTCGTGCCGCGAGGGCATCTGCGGCTCCTGCGCGATGAACATCAACGGCCTCAACACCCTCGCCTGCACGCGCACCTGCGAGGATCTGGGCGGCGGCGACATCCGCATCTACCCGCTGCCGCACATGCCGGTCGTCAAGGATCTGGTCACCGACCTGTCCACTTTCTACGCGCAGTACGCGGCGGTGAAGCCGTGGCTGCAGACGCGCACTCCGGCGCCTCCCGACCGCGAGCGGCTGCAGAGCAAGCACGAGCAGCAGCGCATCGATCGGCCGTCGGCCTGCATCCTGTGCGCCTGCTGCTCGACCTCCTGCCCGAGCTACTGGTGGAATTCGGAGCGCTATCTGGGTCCCGCGGCGCTGCTGGCGGCGTACCGCTGGATCGTCGACAGTCGCGACGAGGCGCTCGGCGAGCGGCTGGATGCACTGGAGGATCCTTTCCGCCTGTACCGCTGCCACACCATCATGAACTGCGCCGAGGCCTGTCCGAAGGACCTCAATCCCGCGCGCGCCATCGGCGCGATCAAGCAGATGCTGGCCGAGCGGCAGCATTAGCGGCGCGGCGCACGCCCCGGCGAGGGCAGATGGGCGACGGCGGCGACAGGGGTGGTGGAGCTGACGGCGGTGACGGCAGTGACCGCGGTGAACGCGGCGACTGCAGCGGCGTAGCCGCGGCGGCGGCGGGCACCGATCCCGGCCGGGCGCGTCTCGCGTGGCGCTGCCGGCGCGGCAGGCTGGAGCTCGATCTGCTGCTGCAGCGCTGGCTGCAGAGGCGTTACGAGAGCGCCACCCCGCAGCAGCGGGCGCTGTTCGCGGCGCTGCTGGAGCTGCCGGACCCGCTGCTGGCTGCGTACCTGATGGGGGCCGCGGGAGCGTCGCCGGAGCCGCTGCAGCCGGCACTGCAGGCGCTCATCGAGGCCATCCGCAGCGGCTGAGGACCCGCGACAGGCTCGCCGCAGCGCAGCCGGATTTCGCGGCGCGGGTGGCCTATTATGTCCACCGTGGCGCCGGAACCTTTGTGCCGGTTCGGTGGTCGAAGATGCGCTCGTATGCGCGCGGCAGAAACGCCGGAGGCAGCGCCGGTGACCGCTACCACTGATAGACTCGAGTCGGCGAAGAACTTTCCGGAGCGTTTAAAGTCTATCCAGGTCGCAGTTCGGCGGCCTGGCAGCCTGATGGCGGGAATGTCCATGGGCGCCGATGCGAGTGATCTGGGTCTGGTGCGACGGGTGCAACGCGGTGAACGCGGTGCCTACGACTTGCTGGTGCTCAAATACCAGCACAAGGTCGTCAAGCTCGTGATGCGCTATCTGCGTGATCCGGCCGACGCCGAGGACGTGGCGCAGGAAGCCTTCATCAAGGCCTATCGTGCGCTGCCGCAGTTCCGCGGTGACAGCGCCTTCTATACCTGGCTCTATCGCATCGCCATCAATACCGCCAAGAACGCCCTGGCCGCGCGTGACCGCAATCCGGTCACCTACGATCTGGATTTGCAGGGCAACGACGAATCGACGGACATGGTGGCACGGCTGAAGGATCCCGAGACCCCGGAAGGTCTGGCGCTGACCGAGGAGATCCGTACGACGGTCAACGCCGCCATCGGAGAGCTTCCGGAGGACCTGCGCACGGCGATCGTGCTGCGCGAGCTGGAAGGCATGAGCTATGAGGAGATTGCGGCCTCGATGGACTGCCCCGTCGGTACGGTGCGATCGCGCATCTTCCGCGCGCGCGAGGCGATCGATCGGCGGCTGCGCGAGGTCTTCGATGCGGGGTTGGGGCGAGCCGAGGAGCTGGTGTGAAACAAGACGAAGTCGATAGCCAGTTGTCCGCGATGTTCGACGGCGAGCTGCCGGCTGCGGAATGCGAGCTGCTCTCGCGCCGTCTGGATCGTGACGAGAACCTGCGGGCGCGCTGGTCGCGCTATGCGCTGATCGGGGCGGCCATGCGCTGCGAGCCGGTGGCCACCGCGCGCAGCGATTTCGCGGCGCGCGTCAGCTGCGCGGTGGACCGGGCCGCCGAGGGCCGCGGCGCCGGCGAGCGCCGCGGCGGGCTGCGCGGCCGCGCCGGCGGCGCCTGGGCCTCCGGGGCGGCGGATGCGGCCACGGCCGGCGCGCGCCGCCGGGGCCTGCTGTGGCAGAGCGCGCTGGCCGCCGCACTGGTCGTCTGCGTGGCGGGCTCGTCGATCCTGATGCTGCGCTACGTGGCGCTCGGACCGGCGGCGGGGTTGGCCGGGGTGACGGCGCTGACGGCGGCACCGGTCGCAAGCGGCGCGCCCGCGGTGCTCGCGACGCCGGCCTCCGAGCAGCTGCTCGCCCGCGCACGGCAGGCGGCCGCCGTGCTCGGCCTGGGGCCGGCCACGCCCGCCGTGCCCGTCGCGGCGGGCGCACCGCTGCCAACCGATCACGAGCCCTGGAGCTACGTCACCCCCCCGAATGACTCCGGCGGCGGCACTCCGTTGCGCACCGAACTGGTCGACTACATCGTGGCGCACAGCGAGTATTCGACCCCGCTGATGCGGCCGGACCTGCTGTCCGCGTTGATCAGCGGAGGCGGGGGCGAGGATGATCCGGACAGCGTCCTGCCCGCGGCGGGTGCCGTGCACCCGGATGCGGCAGCCGGTGGTGTGGATGCGCGTCCGGCTCCCGCTGCCAGCCGCTAGCAGGCCAGCCCCCGGCGTCGCGGTGCGGCCGCGTGCCGCCGCGACGCGCAGGCATCGGGGCACGGCGGCCGGGACGATCGCGGCGGCCGGGACCGTGGTGCTGCTGTGGACGGCGGCAGCCGGCGCCGCCTCGGCCCCCACGGCGCCGGGGCTCTCGCCCGACGACCCGCGGGCGTGGCTGGAGCGCACCGATGAGGCGCTGGCGACGCGCAACTACCGCGGGGTGTTCGTCCACGAGTATGCGGGGGAGACCGAGACGCTGCGCATCGTGCACCGGGTCGGCAGCGACGGGCTCTCCGAGCGCCTGCAGTCGCTGGATGGGTCGGGCCGCGAGTTCATCCGCCGCGGCAATGAGCTGTACTGCTACCTGCCCGATCAGCACACCGTGCTGGTGGAGCGCAGCTCCGACCAGGGGCTGCTGCTGGCGGGGCTGCCGCACATCGATGCGACGCCCGCGGGGCAGTACCAGGTGCGCCAGGTGGCCCGCACCCGCGTCTCGGGCCGCATCGCGCGCGTCATCGCCATCGAGCCGCGCGACCAGCTGCGCTACGGCTACCGCGTGTGGATCGACGAGGCGACGGCGATGCCGCTGCGCATGCAGCTGCGCAGCGCGCGCGGCCGGGTGCTCGAGCAGATCGTATTCACCGAGCTGGCATTGCCGGCGCACATTGCCGCCAGCGAGCTCGCCCCGGGGATCGACGCGCGCCACTTCCGCTGGGTGCAGCAGAACGCCTCGGCGGCGGCGGCGCCGAATGTGCCCGGCCTGTCGGTGACCTGGCAGGCGAGCGCGCTGCCGGCGGGCTTTCGCATGACCGCCAGCGCCCAGCAGATGCTGCCCGGAGGTCCGGCCGAGCACCTGGTGTTCAGTGACGGGCTCGCCTCGGTATCCGTATTCGTGCAGCCGCGCCAGGAGCGCAATGGCTCGGTGCCGCGCGATGACAGCGCCTCGCTGGGCACCTCGTCGGCCTATGCGGTGGCGCTGCAGGGGTACCGCGTCACGGTGGTGGGCGAGGTGCCGCCGCAGACCGTGCGTGAGATTGCGCAGGCCTTTCGCAGCGCGGGCCAGGCCTCGGGGCTGGGCGAGCCGGGTGTCGCGGTGCCGATGGCGCTGTCTCCGGAGGTCCCGGCCGGCGCGGCGTTCACCGAGGGCTTACCGGGGCTGCTGCCGGCCGTTCCGGCCCGTGAGAGCGGTGCGGCAGCCGCCGGCGGCCTGCCGGGACCGCGCCGACGTTGATGCCGGCGGGCCGCCCGAGTGCGCCGCCCGGCGCACTGGTGCTGCTGACGCGCCCGGAGTGCGGGCTGTGTGAGCAGATGCGGGCCGAGCTCGCGGCCCTGGCCGCGCGCACCGCCCTGCCGCCGCTGCGGCTGCTCGACGTGGACAGCGATGCACAGCTGCGGCGCCGCTACGGGCTGAAGATTCCGGTGCTGCTGCTCGCCGGGATCCCGGTGTGCAGCGTACGGCTGGATGAGGCGCAGCTGCTCGCGGCGCTGGCCGAGCACGCCGCGCAGACCGCCCGCGGCGCGCTGGCGCCAGCCGATCGGGGCTGACCGGCTATAATCCGCCGCCCGCGGCGCCGCCCCGGTCGCGGGGCGCAAGCTCCCCGATGCAACGCATACGCAACCTGTCGATCATCGCGCACGTCGATCATGGCAAGTCCACGCTCGCAGATCGCCTGATCCAGCTGTGCGGCGGGCTGCCGGCCCGCGAGATGCAGGAGCAGGTGCTCGATTCCATGGAGCTGGAGCGCGAGCGCGGCATCACCATCAAGGCTCAGAGCGTCACGTTGAATTATCAGGCGCGCGACGGTCAGAGCTACCAGCTCAATCTGATCGATACGCCCGGACACGTGGACTTCTCCTATGAGGTGTCGCGCAGCCTCGCCGCCTGCGACGGGGCGCTGCTGGTCGTGGACGCCTCGCAGGGGGTGGAGGCGCAGAGCGTCGCCAACTGCTACACCGCCATCGAGCAGAATCTCACGGTGCTGCCGGTCATCAACAAGATCGACCTGCCATCGGCCGATCCCGCGCGCGTGATCGACGAGATCGAGCAGATCATCGGCATCGAGGCCACCGACGCGGTGCGCGTCAGCGCCAAGACCGGCGAGGGGGTGCCGGAACTGCTCGAGGAGATCGTGCGGCGCATCCCGCCGCCGCGCGGCGATGCCGCCGCGCCGCTGCAGGCGCTGATCGTCGATTCGTGGTTCGACAACTACGCCGGGGTGGTGTCGCTGGTGCGGGTGGTCAACGGCACGGTACGCCGGGGCGAAAAGATCCGCCTGATGTCCACCGGCCGCAGCTTCCACGTCGACCGGCTGGGGCGCTTCACGCCCAAGAGCCTGCTGCTCGAGAGTCTCGCGGCCGGCGAGGTCGGCTTCCTCGTGGCCGGCATCAAGCAGATCGATGGCGCGCCGGTGGGCGACACCATCACGCTGGATGCGCGCCCCTGCGCCGCGCCGCTGCCCGGCTTCAAGCAGATCCAGCCGCGGGTGTTCGCCGGGCTGTTTCCGGTGAACTCGGAAGATTACGAGAATTTTCGCGATGCGCTCGCCAAGCTGAAGCTCAACGACTCGGCGCTGCACTACGAGCCGGAGGTGTCCACGGCGCTGGGCTTCGGCTTTCGCTGCGGTTTTCTGGGGCTGCTGCACATGGACATCGTGCAGGAGCGGCTCGAGCGCGAGTACTCGCTCGACCTGGTCACCAGCGCTCCGACCGTGGTGTACGAGCTGGCGCGCACCAACGGCGGGACCGAGTACGTGGACAATCCGGCGAAGCTGCCGCCGGTGACCGAGATCGCGGAGCTGCGCGAGCCGATCATCACCGCGAGCATCCTGGTGCCGCCCGATTACGTCGGCGGGGTGCTCGGCCTGTGCAGCGAGAAGCGCGGCGTACAGAAGAAAATGCTCTACCTCGGCACGCAGGTGTCGCTGCAGTACGACCTGCCGCTCGCCGAGGTGGTGCTCGACTTCTTCGACCGGCTGAAATCCGCCAGCCGCGGCTACGCGTCGTTCGATTATGTCTTCAGTCATTTTCAGGCGGCACCGCTGGTCAAGCTGGACATCCTGATCAACGGCGAGCGGGTGGACGCGCTGTCGATGATCGTGCATCGGGACCAGGCCTATGCGCACGGGCGCGAGCTCGTCGACAAGATGCAGGAGCTGATTCCCCGGCAGATGTTCGAGGTCGCCGTGCAGGCGGCGATCGGCAGCCATATCATTGCGCGCGCCACCGTCAAGGCGCTGCGCAAGAACGTGCTCGCCAAATGCTACGGCGGCGACGTGACGCGCAAGCGCAAGCTCCTCGAGAAACAGAAAGAGGGCAAGCGCCGCATGAAGCAGCTCGGTCAGGTCGAGATCCCGCAGGAAGCCTTTCTCGCCGTGCTCAAGGTCGGGCGCAAGTGATCGCCCGGGCAGCGCGCCGGCCGGCCCGGGAGAGCGGCCGGCCCGGGGGAGCGGCCGGCCGGACGATCGGGCGGGTGGTGCACACACGAGGAGGAAGCTATCGATGAGGGCGGCATGCTGACACAGTTAATCTCGATCCTGGCCTGGATGGCGCTACCGGCGCTGCTCATCGCGATCATCGACGACTGGTTCCTGCGGCCGCAGCGACGGCTGCGCGGCCGATCGGGCCCGCAGGCGGCCGCCGCGGGGGGTGCGACGCCGGCGGCGGCCGGCCCGCTGTCCGATCCCCCGCTCATCGCGGTGGTCTATTACATCCTGCCGGTGCTGCTGGTGGCCGGGGTGCTGCGCCTGCTGATCTCCGAGCAGCTGGACTTCAGCCTGGTGCTGGTCATCGTGGTGGCCCTGTCGGGGCTGATCTGGCTGGCCGATCACCTGCTGTTCGCGCCGGCGCGCCGGCGCGCCGCCGAGCGCGCGCGGCCGGATCTGACGGCTGCGCCGGCGGCGGTCATGGTGCCGGTGACGGTCGACTATGCGCGCAGCTTCTTCCCCGTCGCGCTGATCGTGCTGCTGATCCGGGCGTTCGTGTTCGAGCCGTTCCGCATCCCGTCGGATTCGATGATGCCGACGCTGCTGGACGGGGACTTCATTATCGTGAACAAGTACGACTACGGCCTGCGCCTGCCGGTGCTGGACCGCAAAATCGTGCCGATCGGCGAGCCGCACCGCGGAGATGTGGTGGTTTTTCGCTTTCCACCTGATCCGAGCGTGAACTACATCAAGCGCCTGGTGGGCCTGCCGGGCGATCATGTGCGGGTGTTCAACGACCAGCTGATCATCAACGGCAAGCCCGTGCCGCTCGTGCTGGACCGGCGCTACGACGATGGGTGCTACCACAACATGCGCCTGTCGACCGAGGTGCTGGGCCGCCACACCCACCAGGTGCTCTCCTGTCTGACGCCGTACGAGATCGTCGCGCCGGTCACTCCCACGTGTCACCGGCGCATGGATCGCAACTACGTCTGCGTGGAGCCGGACATGGGGGAAGCCGATCACGGCGACTCGCCCGAGATGATCGTGCCCCCCGGTGAGTACCTGATGATCGGCGACAACCGTGACAACAGCTACGACGGGCGCTACTGGGGGTTCGTGCCGGAGGCCAACCTGGTCGGCAAAGCCACTTACGTCTGGTTCAACTGGGACCTGGAACGCTCGGGAGGCCCGACGTGGAGTCGCATCGGGCACCGCATCCAGTGAGTCCGCAGGGAGTCGACGATCATGCGTCATTCGCCCGACATGCCTCACCCGCCGCGCGCGCAGCGTGGCGTGACCTTCCTCGGCTGGCTGGTGCTGCTGGTGCCGGTGGCCATCGTCGTGTACGCCGGCATTCGCCTGACGCCGCTGTACCTGAACTACATGCGGGTGGCCAAGTCGCTCGAGCGGCTCTCGGAGGAGAATCCGGACCCCTCGACCATCACGGCTGACGCCCTGCGCCAGTCGCTCAACAAGAGCTTCGACATCGAGACCATCGAGTACCCGACCACCCAGGACATCGACATCCACCGCGACGGCAACGGCTGGGTCGCGATCGCCGACTACCAGGACAGCGCGCCGCTGTTCGGCAACCTCTCGGTGGCGGTGCAGTTCCACAAAGAGGTCGACCTGCCCTAAGCTTCGCGGCTTATGGATCGCACCGAGCGGCTGTGCGGCTGGCTGCGTGATACGCTCGGCTATACGCCTCGCGACGGGGAGCTGTTCGAGCAGGCGCTGACCCACCGCAGCGTCGGCAGCCCGAATAACGAGCGGCTGGAGTTCCTCGGCGATGCGGTACTCGGCCTGGTCATCGCCCGGTACCTGTTCGAGCGCTTCGAGGGCGCCGATGAGGGGCAGCTCAGCCGTCTGCGCGCGCGCGTCGTCAGCGGCGAGTCGCTGGCGCAGCTCGCGGGCGCGCTGGGGCTGTCCGACTGGCTGGTGCTCGGCCCGGGAGAGATCAAGACCGGCGGGGCGCACCGCGAGTCGATCCTCGCCGATGCGCTCGAGGCGCTGTGCGGAGCGCTGTATCTGGACGGCGGACTCGCCGCCGCGCGCCGGGTGATGCTGCGGGTGGTGGCCCCGGCGCTGCGGCTGGATGCACCCGATGAGCTGAAGGACCCGAAGACCCGCCTGCAGGAGCTGCTGCAGGCGCGCGGCCTCGCGCTGCCGCGCTACCGGGTCGAGAGCGTCGGGGGTGCATTGCATGCGCAGGTGTTTCGCGTAACCTGTGAGGTGCCGCCGATGGCCGCCTCGGCCAGCGCGACGGGCTCGAGCCGCCGGCGGGCCGAGCAGGCCGCCGCGGCGCTCGTGCTCGCGCAGCTGGAAGCTGCGCGAGCCGTGGATAGCGGCTGAGCGGGTGGCGTGCCCTCGAGCGAACGAAGCGTGAGCGATCGGTGAGTGAGTTTCACAGCGGGTACGTGGTACTCGCGGGCCGCCCCAACGTGGGCAAGTCCACCTTGCTGAATGCACTGGTGGGGCACAAGCTGAGCATCGTGACCCCCCGGCCGCAGACCACGCGCCAGCGCCTGCTCGGGCTGGCCCATCTGCCGGATGCGCAGATCGCCTTCATCGATACCCCCGGGCTGCACCGCGGGCCGCGCCGCGGTCTGAACCGCGCCATGAATCGCAGCGCCGCCGCGGCGCTCGCCGAGGCGGACGTGGAGCTGTTCGTGGTGGAGGCGCTGCGCTGGACCGAGGAGGATACGCTCGCGCTGGAGCGCATCGCGGCCGCGCACCGGCCGGTGATCGTGGCCGTCAACAAGATCGATCGCGTGCGGCCGCGCGAGCGGCTGCTGCCGTACCTGGCGCAGCTTGGCGCGCGTCACGACTTCCGCGAGATCGTGCCGATCGCCGCGGCGAAGGGCGACAATCTGCCGCAGCTCACGCGCGCGCTGGTGAAGGCGCTGCCCGTCGGCCCGGCGATGTTTCCGGCCGACCAGCTGACCGATCGCAGCGAGTCGTTTCGCATCGCCGAGACGATCCGCGAGAAGCTCAGCCTGGAGCTGGTGGAGGAGCTGCCGTACGGCATCGCCGTGGAGATCGAGCGCCTCGAGAGCGAGGCGGACGGACGACAGGTCGTGGCGGCGGTGATCTGGGTGGATCGGCGTGGCCAGAAGCCGATCGTGATCGGCGCGCAGGGCGAGCGGCTGCGCCGCATCGGGCGCGCCGCGCGACTGGAGCTGAACCGGCTGCTCGGAGGGCGCTTTCATCTGCAGCTTTGGGTGAAAGTGCGCGAGGACTGGGCCGACGATGCGCGCGCCCTCAGGCAGCTGGGCATGGAGTGAGGGCGAGGAGGCGGGAGCGATGACACCGGCACCGATGAGGGATCGGAGCGAGCTGCGGGGTGCGCGGCAGTGAACCGCCCGACGCCGCGAGTGCAGCTGGCGCGCGGTTACGTGCTGCACCAGCGGCCCTTCCGCGACAGCAGCCTGATCGTGGAGATCTTCACGCGCGATCACGGGCGCCTGACGGTATTCGCTCATGGGGCGCGTGGTCTGCGCCCGCGCTTCGGGATGCTGCAGCCCTTTCGCCCGCTGCTGCTGTCCTGGAGCGGCCGCGGCGAGGCACCTTCGCTGGTGGCTGCCGAGCGCGCCGAGGCGCCGGCCACGGGGCTGCCGGACGCGGGGGCGCCGGCCGGGCTGCCGGCCGCGCGCCTGATGAGCGGCTTCTATCTGAACGAGCTGTTGCTCAAGCTGCTGACACGCGATGATCCGCATGCGGGATTGTTCGATCTGTACGAGACGACACTGGGGGCGCTGGCGGTGAGTGCCGAGGTGGAGGCGCCGTTGCGGTTGTTCGAGACGCGGCTGCTGCAGTTCGTCGGCTATGGCCTGAATCTCGCCGCGGAGGCCGATACGGGCCGGCCGGTGCGCGCGGAGGCCCACTATCACTACCGTCCCGGCGTGCACGGCTTCGTGATCGCCGAGCCGGCCAGTCCCGGCGCCATCGCGGGCTCCGTGCTGCACGGGCTCGCCGCCGGCGAGGTACCCAGGGGCGAGGAGCCGCAGCGCCAGGCGCGCGCGCTGATGCGCGCGGCGCTCGATCACTGTCTCGAGGGACGCGAGCTGGTCACGCGCACCGTGGCGCGCTCGCTCAGCAGCTACCCGCGCCGGGAGCGCCGCGCCTGATGCACGCAACCATCGCGCTGGGTGTGAACATCGATCACGTCGCGACGCTGCGCCAGCAGCGTCAAACGCGCTATCCGGAGCCGCTGCAGGCGGCGCTGCTGGCCGAGCAGGCCGGCGCGGACAGCATCACCCTGCACCTGCGCGAGGACCGCCGCCACATCCAGGAGCGCGACGTGCGGCTGCTCGCCGAGCTGATCGGCACGCGCATGAACCTGGAGATGGCCGCCACCGCGCCGATGCTGCAGCTGGCGTGCGCGCTGCGCCCGGCCGATTGCTGCCTGGTGCCCGAACGGCGCGCGGAGCTGACCACCGAGGGTGGACTGGACGTGGCCGCCGGCGCGACGCGGCTGGCCGAGCAGTGTGCGCAGCTCGCCGGCGCCGGCATCCGCGTGGCGCTGTTCATCGATCCGGATGCGGCGCAGGTGCAGGCCGCGGCGGCCGCGCGCGTGCCGGTGGTCGAGCTGCACACCGGTGCCTATGCGGACGCCCGCGGGGCGGCGCAGGCGCGCGAGCTGCAGCGGCTGCAGGCGGCGGCGCAGCTGGCCGCGAGCCGCGGGCTGGCGGTGCATGCCGGCCACGGACTCAACTATCACAACGTCGGGCCGATCGCGGCCATTCCCGAGGTGGTCGAGCTGAACATCGGGCACGCGATCATCGCGCGCGCGCTGTTCGACGGGCTCGCCGCCGCGGTGCGCGACATGAAGGCGCTGATGCTGGCGGCGCGCCCGCCGGCGCCCGCGGCCGCAGCGCGCCCGCACGCCTGAGCGTCGCGCATGATCTTCGGCATCGGCATCGACGTGCTGGAGGCGCGCCGCCTGAGCGAGACCTATGCGCGCTTCGGTGAGCATTTCGTCGCGCGCCTGCTGATGCCGCAGGAGCGCGCGCAGTTCGAGGGCGCGCAGCGTCCCGAGCGCTTTCTGGCGATGCGCTTCGCCGGCAAGGAGGCGATCGCCAAGGCGATGGGCACCGGCTTCGCGCACGGCATCTGGCTGCGCGACGTCGGAGTGGTGCAGAACGCCTGGGGGCGCCCCGAGGTCGTCTACTCGACGCGCGGCGAGCGGCTGCGGCGCGAGCTCGGCATCGGCGAGGGGTACGTGACGCTGAGCGATGAGGCCGGGCTCGTGGTCGCCGTGGCGGTGCTGCTGCGCGCGCCCGGCGCGAGCGGCTCACCGGCCGGGACGTAGCGCATGAACTGCCTGGTGTTCGACATCGAGACGGTTCCCGACGTGGCGCTCGGGCGGCGGCTGTATGGTCTGGACGGACTGGACGATGCGGCGGTCGCCAAGGCGATGTTCGCTCACCAGCGTGCCGCGAGCGGCCACGAGTTCCTGCCGCATCTGCAGCAGCGCGTGGTCGCGATCGCCTGCGCGCTGCGCTCGCGCGATCAGCTGGTGCTCTGGAGCCTGGGGAATCTCGACTCGGCCGAGCCGGAGCTGCTGCAGCGCTTCTTCGACGGGATCGATAAGTATTCGCCCGAGCTGATCTCCTGGAACGGCGGCGGCTTCGACCTGCCGGTGCTGCACTACCGGGCGCTGTGGGCCGGCGTGCAGGCGCCGCGCTACTGGGAGACCGGCGAGGAGGACGGCACCTTCCGCTACAACAACTATCTGAGCCGCTATCACTGGCGGCACCTGGACCTGATGGACGTGCTGTCGGGGTTTCAGGCGCGGGCGCGCGCCTCACTGGCCGATGTGGCGGCGCTGCTGGGCTTTCCCGGCAAGCTCGGTCTGTCGGGGGAGCGCGTCTGGGAGGCCTATCTTGCGGGCGAGCTGGCCGCGGTACGCCGCTACTGCGAGACCGACGTGCTGAACACCTACCTCATCTATCTGCGCTTCCAGCATATGCGCGGCCGGCTGGATCACGCCGCGCTCGAGGCGGAGCTGGAGCGCGTGCGCCGGCTGCTGCAGGCGTCGGGCGAGCCGCACCACGCCGAGTTCCTGCAGAGCTGGCAGGCGCTGCAGGCGCCGCAGGCGCCGCAGGCGCAGGCCGGGCGCGCCTAGCGCGCGACCGGAGGCGGTCATGGCCATCGAGATCGAGCGCAAGTTCCGCCTGAGCAGCGACGCCTGGCGCGCCGAGGTGCGCGGCAGCACGCTGCTGCGCCAGGGCTATCTGGCCAACACGGCGCGCGCCTCGGTGCGCGTGCGGCTGGACGGGCAGCACGGCTGGCTGTCGGTGAAGGCCATGCGTGCCGGCACCACGCGCGAGGAGTACGAGGTGCAGATTCCGCAGGCCGACGCGCGCGAGATGCTCGAGCGACTGTGCGAGGGGATCGCCATCGAGAAGTGGCGGCACATCGTCGAGCACGCGGGCCGCCGGTGGGAGATCGACGAGTTCCTGGCCGAGAACGCCGGCCTGGTGATCGCGGAGCTGGAACTGGAGTCCGAGGACGCGCCGTTCGAGCGGCCCGCGTGGCTCGGCCCGGAGGTCACGTACGACGAGCGCTACTACAACGTGCGCCTCGCGCAGCGGCCGTTTCGCCACTGGCCCGAGAATCTGCTGGCATCGCGATGAGCCTCGGGCCGCTGATGGTGGGCGTGGCCGGCACGGCACTCGATGCCGGGGACCGCGCGGTGCTGGCGCACCCGCTGGTCGGCGGGGTGGTGCTGTTCACGCGCAACTACGCCGAGCGCGCGCAGCTCGCCGCGCTGTGCGCCGAGATCCGCGCGCTGCGCAGCCCGCCGCTGCTGATCGCGGTGGACCAGGAGGGCGGCCGCGTGCAGCGCTTCGGCGCCGGTTTCTCGAGATTGCCGGCGCCGCGTCGCATCGGCCAGGTGTACGACGCGGACGCGCAGCAGGGGCTCGCGATGGCGCGCGCTCTGGGGTGGCTCATGGCCGCGGAGCTGCTGGCCTGCGGGCTGGACCTGTCGTTCATGCCGTGCGTGGATCTGGATTACGGCCTGTCGCAGGTCATCGGCGATCGCGCCCTGCATGCGCGCGCCGCGGTGGTGGCACAGCTGGCGATTGCCTACGTGCACGGCATGCGCGAGGCGGGCATGGCGGCGACCGCCAAGCATTTCCCGGGGCACGGGGCGGTCGTGGCCGACTCGCATCGGGATCTGCCGGTGGACCGCCGCGAGCTCGCCGATCTGCAGGAGGATCTGCTGCCCTACCGCCGCCTCATCGACAACGCGCTGCCGGCGGTCATGGTGGCGCATGTGCTGTTTCCGGCGGTGGACGCGCTGCCGGCGAGCTTCTCGCGCCGCTGGATCCAGGGGGTGCTGCGCGAGGAGCTGCGCTTCGGCGGGCTGGTGGTATCCGACGATCTTTCGATGGCGGGCGCAGCCTCGATGGGCGAGCTGCCCGAGCGGGCCGCGCGCGCGCTCGCGGCCGGTTGCGACCTGCTGCTGGTCTGCAATGACCGCCCCGGGGTCGAGCGGCTGCTGCGCGAACTTGCGGTCACGCCCGATCCGGTCTCGCAGCTGCGGCTGGTGCGCATGCGCGGCGCCAAAGCCGCGCCATTTGAGACCCTGGCCGCATCGGCGGCCTGGCAAAGGGCGCGAGAATGGCTGGCGCGCGGCGTGGCGACCCCCGAGCTGGATTTTCCGGCCGGCCGCGCCGATACGAGAGGCAGCCGGACAGGACCATGACCGACGGGTCGGTCGAATTGCTGCGCGCGGTACTGGACAGCGCGCCCGAGGGCGTCGTGGTGTGCGAGGCGCGCGGCGCGGATCACGCGCTGGTGTACGCGAACGCCGCTTTCTGGCGCCTGAGCGGCTATGCGCCCGGGGAGCTGATGGGCCAGGACCTGCGGCGACTGCAGTCCTGGGATCGCGAGCAGGAGGGCCGCTCGCGGCTGCGCGCCGCGATGGAGCGCGGCGAGTCCTGCCGCCTGCTGCTGCGCAATTACCGCAAGGACGGCGCGCAGTTCTGGAACGAGCTGCTGGTGCAGCCGCTGCCGCCGGCCGCGGCGGGCGCGGGCGCGGGTGCGGGTGCGGGTGCGGATGCGGATGCGGCCGTGGGAGCGTCTGCGGGCCCGGGTGCGGGCGGTGTCACGCCGCGCGTGACACACTTCGTCGGGTTTCTGACCGACGTCAGCGAGCGCGAGCGCTCGGCGGCGCGCCGTGGGCCGATGCCGATGGATCGGCTGCGCGAGGACCGGCTCTCGGGACTGTATTCGCGCGCCTACTTCGAGGAGCTGCTGCGGCACGATTGGCAGGTGGGCCTGCGCGAGCGGCGCGCGCTCACGGTGCTGGCATTCGACATCAACGAGCTGGGAGCCTATAACGACACCTTCGGCCGCGCGGCGGGGGATGCCTGCATACGCCGCGTCGCCGGCGTGATCGGCGCGTGCTTCCGGCGCGGCTCGGACGTGGTGACGCGCTGGGAGGGAGCGTGCATCGTGGCGATGATCCGCAGTTCCGACCCGGAGAGCCTGCCGGCGTTCGCCGCCTCGATCGTGCAGAAGGTGCTCGAGCAGCACATTCATCACCCGCGCGCACAGCGACAGAAATTCATCTCCATCAGCGCCGGGGCCGCAAGCCTCGAGCCCAGCGGCGAGTGCGCGCCGCACAGCCTGGTCGAGGCGGCGCTGCGGGCGCTGGCACGCGCCAAGCAGGCCCGGCCGCAGCAGATCGCGGTGGCGGCGCCCAACGGGAAGGATTGACGCAGGGGGAATCGATCATGGCAGAGCCTTGGGCGGGCCGCGGCCGGCACACCCGGCGTCGCCGCGTGATTGGCCCGCGGCCGGCGCTGCTGGCGTGGGTCGTGGCGCTGCTGGGCGTCGTGGCCATGGCGCCGGGGCGCGCACAGCCCGTAGCGGCCGCGGACGCCATCCTCGGCAACTGGCTCACCCAGCCGCGCGACGGCATCATCCGGATCAGCCGGACGGCCGACGGTCACTATGAGGGCCGCATCGTCGGCGGCGACTCGCCCGGGCGCCTGGACACGCACAATCCGGATCCGGCGCGCCGCGGCGAGCGGCTGCTCGGCCGGACGATCCTGCGCGACATGACCTACGTGGGCGCGGGCCGCTGGTCCGGTGGCACGATCTACGACCCCGACAGCGGCCACACCTACCGCTGCCGCATCGAGTGGCGCAGCCCGGAGCAGCTGCGCGTGCGCGGCTTCCTCGGTATCTCGCTGCTGGGCCGCTCGCAGATCTGGACGCGCTATCTGGGCAGCTCGATGCAGCTGCCGCCGCACGGGCGATAGCCGCCCGCGGCACAGCAGCGCCTGATGCGGGCATGCCCGTGCAGAGGCGTCGACCGTCCGGGCGAATAGGTCAGATGTATTCGCC
>DATJSD010000012.1:0-89987 GCA_035504335.1 Steroidobacteraceae bacterium
GCGAGCAGCTCCTCGGACACGTGTGCGCTCACGTAGGCGTTCATGGCCGATTCGAGCAGGTGCGCCAGACGCATGCCGCTGAGCGCCGCGAGGCGCCGGGCGCGCCCGAGCAGCCGTGAATCGAGCCAGAAGGTCAGGTCCTGCGAGCGTCCTGCGCGGCGTGCGCGCTGCTCGAGGGGCCGGTCGCCCTGCCGGTCGAGAAACCACCCGATGGCCTCGTCGTGCACCCGGTCCTTGGTCGCCCAGAGCGCGTCCGGCGCGCCGTCCCGCTGCCCCCACTGCTCGAGCACCAGGGCGCGAAACCAGACCTCCGTGTCGATCGCGTAGTGCGTCGCCGCGGGCAAGCTCTGATGCTGCAGGGTGCGCAGCCCGCGCGCGCGGGCACTGCGACGCACGCGGGCGCTGCGACGCGCGCGCCCGCGTGCCGGCTCAGCCATGTGCGCACCGCCGCCGAAGCTGTGAAATCCAACCAACCCGGGACGTCATCAAGGCGCTATATTTCGGCCACATAATACTGACGATAGCGCAATTCCGAGGATCGATAACTGTTGAGATATTACTTTAGGTTCACGCTGTAATAGCCTTGTAACGTGGACCTCTGCAAGCGTTTCTGGCGGAGCTTACGATGCTTGAAGACTTGAACGGGCGGCTGGAGGCGGCCGCGCTGTCACTGACGGGCCAGGGACCGATCAAAGAGCGGTTGTCCGACGCCTACTGTACCTATCTGCAGGACATTGCGGAGTCCGATCTGCCCGCGCTCGGCGCGGAGTTCGGGCAGATGATCCAGGCGCTGCATCGCGCGCCCGCCCTACCCGGCGATGACGTGGTGCGCGCATCGGTGCGCAAGCTGTCCAACCGGGAGGCGTGCTACTACGCGGAGCTGGTCGTCAAGCTCTACGGCAGCCTGGCGGGCCTGAAGCAGCAGCTCGCCGGCGCGCGCGGCGCCCGGCCGCTGGCGGCGACCGGTACCTGAGCCGGCGGCCACCCGGCCGAAGCCGCTGGACTAGTCGAGCTTGAATTCGATCGTGTCCCAGCGCGTCGTCTCCTCGTGGCGCGCCTGACGCCTCACCGCGTCGACCAGCGCACGCTCGTCCCAGGGCACGCTCTCGTCCACGAGCCCCTTGAGAAGCTTGGGCTCGAGCGGCTCGTGACCGAAGGGCGGCAGCAGCACCACCGGCTTGTCGCACGCCTTGGCGTAATTGAGCTCGAACAGCAGCAGACTCTGCTGCGTCGAATACAGGCTGCCCAGGGCGATGAGCACCTCGGCGAGGCTGATCTGGCGGCGCAGCTCCTCGCGCAGCGCCTCCGGCGAGTCGGACGGAAGCTGCACATCCGTCGCGCTGCAATTGCGATAATAGAAGTTGCGCGCGCTCTCGAGGTACTCGAACGCGCGGGCATAGTCCTCGCTCTCCTCGAAGCCGTGCGTGACAAAGACGCGGATCGGATCGCGCTGGGACATGCGGGCAGTGTACTGTGCGCCCCCGGCGAATGCCTAGGCGCGTCGTTTTGAGTGGACCCGGACGGTGACTGGACCTCGACCGTGAGATTGCTTCTATACAATATCCGCTATGCGACCGGCACCGGGCCGGCCTTTCACCTGCCCATGCCCGGGGCCGGTTACCTGCGCAGCAGCCGGCGCGTGCTCGAGCAGATCACCGGATTCATCCGCGCCGAGGATCCGGACGTGGTGGGGCTGATCGAGGTCGACACCGGCTCGGTGCGTACCGGCATGCTCAACCAGGCCACCTACATCGCCAATGCCGTGGGCCACTACACCGCCCATCAGTGCAAGTACGGCGCCGGGTCGATCAACCAGCTGGTGCCCATCGTGCGCAAGCAGGCCAACGCGCTGCTGGCCGCGCCGCGCGTCACGGGGGAGCGCTTCCATTACTTCGATACCGGCATCAAGCGGCTGATCATCGAGCTGGAGCTCGACGACATATGCATCTTTTTGGTGCATCTGTCCCTCAAATTCCGCCACCGCCAGTATCAGCTGCGCGCCCTGCACGATCTGGTGGTCCAGTCCCCCAAGCCGGTGATCGTGGCCGGCGACTTCAATACCTTCTGGGGGACGCACGAGATCTATCTGTTCATGCGCGCGGCCGGACTGCGCAGCGCCAACAGCGAGGGCCTGCCCTCGTTCCCCGCGCGTCATCCGCGCGTGGAGCTGGATTTCATCCTGCTCAGCGGCGCCATAGAGGTGACCTCGTTCCGCATTCCCGAGATCACCTATTCGGATCATCGGCCGCTGGTGTGCGACTTTCACCTGAACGGCAAGGCCGCGGCATGAGCGAGGCGAACGCCTGGCAGTTCGAGCGCGACGCGCAGGCCATCGGCTGGCTGACGCTCGACAAGCCCGGCAGTTCCGCCAATACGCTCTCGGGAGCGGTGCTGCTCGAGCTGCAGCGCCAGCTCGGCGCGCTCGCCGATGGCACCGGTCAGGCGGGCCTGCGCGGCCTGGTGATCCGCTCGGGCAAGCCCTCCGGCTTCATCGCCGGCGCCGACATCCGCGAGTTCACTACGTTTGCCTCGGAAGACCAGGCGCTGGCGCACATCCAGCTCGGCCAGCGCGTGTGCAGTGAGCTGGAGGCCCTGCCCCTGCCGACCGTGGCGCTGATCCACGGCTTCGCGCTCGGCGGCGGGCTGGAACTGGCGCTGGCCTGCCGCTACCGCGTCGCGCTCGGTGATGCGAGGCTCGCCCTCGGTCTGCCCGAGGTGCAGCTGGGCATTCATCCTGGATTCGGCGGCACGGTGCGCAGCGTGCGCCTGCTCGGCGTGCGCGCGGCGATGAACCTGATGCTCACCGGCCGCCCGCTGCGCGCCGACCGGGCGCTGCAGACGGGTCTGGTCGATCGGCTCGTGGCCAGCCGCGACGAGCTCGATGAGGCCGCGCGCCAGCTGATCCGAGCCGCCCCGCGGCCCCATCGTCCGCCGCTGTCCGAGCGGGCGCTGAGCTGGCCGGGCGTGCGGGCCCTGCTGCGCCCGGCGCTGCTGCGCAAGGTCGGCGCGCAGGCGCGCCGCGAGCATTATCCGGCCCCGTACGCCATCGTGGATCTGTGGTCGCGTTACGGAGCGCGCGGCGCGGCGGCCTATGCCGCCGAAGCCCGCTCGATCGCCGGGCTCTTCCAGCACGATTCCACGCGCAATCTGATCCGTGTCTTCCTACTGCAGGATCGGCTCAAGGCGCTCGGGGGCAGGGCGGGCGCCGCGCCCGCGCCGCTCGAGCATGTCCACGTGGTGGGCGCGGGCGTCATGGGCGGGGACATCGCCGCCTGGTGCGCGCTGCGCGGACTCACCGTCACGCTGCAGGATCAGGAAATGCGGCTCATCGAGCCGGCGCTCACGCGTGCGCGCGAGCTGTTCGACAAGCGCCTGCCGACGCCCGCCGAGCGCGACGCCGCCCTGCAGCGCCTGCGCGCGGACGTCGAGGGCGGCGGGCTGCAGGATGCGGATCTGCTGATCGAGGCCATCTTCGAGGACCTGGCCGCCAAGCGCGCGCTGTTCGCCGCGGCCGAGCCGCGCCTGCGCGCCGCGGCCGTGCTGGCCACCAACACCTCGAGTCTGACGCTCGAATCGCTCGCCGCCGGGCTCGCCGATCCCGGGCGCCTGGTCGGCCTGCACTTCTTCAACCCCGTCGCGCAGATGCCGCTCGTGGAAGTCGTGCATTTCCCGGGCACACGTGCCGAGATCGTCGCGGCGGCCATGAGCTTCACCCGTCGCATCGACAAGCTGCCCCTGCCCTGTCGCAGCAGCCCGGGCTTTCTGGTCAATCGAGTGCTGTTCCCGTACCTGCACGAGGCGCTGCACGCGGCCGGCGAAGGCATCGGCACCGCCGCCATCGATCGCGCGGCCGTGGACTTCGGCATGCCGATGGGACCCTTGCAGCTGTCCGACGTGGTGGGACTGGACGTGCTGCTGCACGTGGGGGATATCGTCACGCGGGAGCTCAAGCAGCAGCCCCCCGCATTCATCGCGACCGTGCGGCGCATGGTCGAGCAGCGGCACCTCGGTCGCAAGAGCGGCCGGGGCTTCTATCTCTGGCGCGAGGGCAAGGCCGCCGGACCCGCGACCCTCGAGCCTTCCGCGCCGGCGACGCCGGCCGGCGCGGACACCGCGGACCTCGGGGATCGGCTGATTCTCGCCCTGGTCAACGAGTGTGTGGCCTGCCTGCGCGAGGGCGTCGTCGCGGACGCGGATCTGATCGACGCGGGCGTGATCTTCGGGACGGGGTTCGCGCCGTTTCGCGGCGGCCCCCTGAACTACGCGCGCGCGCGCGGCGCGGACGCGTGCGTGCAGCGATTGCAGCAGCTCGCGCAGCGCTACGGCGCGCGCTTCACGCCCGACCCCGGCTGGACACAGCTGCGCGCGTCTCGCTGAGCGCGGCGCGCACCCGCACCCGCACCCGCGCCCGCGCCCGCGCCCGCGCACCCGCACCCGCGCACCCGCACCCGCGCCCGCGCACCTGCGCGTATCCGCGCGGGAGCTGCGCGGCCCGCGACGCGTGCCGCCCGCATTGCGTCCGATACGTGAACTGTCGCACCGGGGCCAACATAATGCTGTGCTACCATCGAACTGCGTCACACAATAAGGTTTGTCAGAGCCGATGAGCGGAGCCGGGCACGCCGACACCAGTCTGCTGAGAAAGTTCTCGCCGCTCGACGGCATGAAGAAGGACAATCTCATCGCCCTGGCCCGCAAGGTCTCCCGCCAGCAACTCGCCGCCAATCGCTATCTCTTCAAGGAGGGTGACCGCGACAAGCGCACCTACTGGCTGGTTTCCGGCCTGCTGGAGATGCGCGAAGGCGAGCGCACCGTGGCCATGATCCGCGGCGGCAGCGCCGAGGCACGCCATCCGCTCGCGCCGCAGCTGCCGCGGCGGATGACGGCGCGCGCGGTCGATCCGATCGAGTACTACGTGGTCGACAGCGAGCTGCTCGACATGATGATCACCTGGGACCAGACCGGTACCTACGAGGTCGCCGAGCTGCAGGCTCAGCTCGCCGGCGGCGGCTCCGGCGGGGACTGGATGACGATGCTGCTGCAGACACAGGCGTTTCACCGCATCCCGCCCGCCAACATCCAGGCGATCTTCACGCGCATGCAGCGGGTCAGCTGCCGCGCCGGCGAGACCGTCATTCAGCAGGGCGCCGAGGGCGATTACTTCTACGCGATCGTCAGCGGCAAGTGTCTGGTGGCGCGCGAGACGCCGCTCAACCGCGGCGGCCTCAAGCTCGCCGAGCTGGGCGTCGGGGACACCTTCGGCGAGGAGGCGCTGATCTCCGAGGCCAAGCGCAACGCAACCGTCACCATGCTGACCGACGGGGTGCTGATGCGGCTCAACAAGGAGAACTTCCGCGAGCTGCTCAACGAGCCGCTGGTGCAGTGGGTGTCCTATCGCGACGCCCGCGCGATCGTCGCCAAGGGCGGCCGCTGGCTCGACGTACGCCTGCCCTCCGAGCACCAGAACCTCGCCATCGACGGCTCGCTCAACATCCCGCTCTACTTCATCCGTCTGAAGCTCTCGACGCTCGATCGCAGCCTCAAGTACGTGGTGTACTGCGACACCGGGCGGCGCAGCTCCGCCGCCGCCTTCATCCTCGTGGAACGCGGCTTCGATGCGCTGGTGCTGCGCGGCGGACTGGACAGCGCCGAGCTGACCCCGGCCCGCTGAGCCGGGCGCTGCGCGGACGTTCCACATAATTGCCGACCGGCGCGCGGAACTGAGCACTCGCGCGCAGTGGCGCGACACGCCGGCGGCTACAGTGCTCGCGACGCGCTCGAGCGGGAAGTCTCGCCCGCTCATGGAACGGCGCGCCGGCGGTACCGATGAGCGATGTCGACGGTACGGTGTCTTCGCAGCGGGTGACGTTCTGGACCCGCTCGCAATCCTGGGTGTTGACCTGGCCGGTGCTGCCCGCACTGCTGGTGCTGCTGCTGCTCGCCGGGCTGATCGCGGTTGCACACTACTGCGCCTCGCGGCGCCTGTGGCCGCAGCGCGTGCCGCGCCTGCCGGGCCCGCGACCCGTGGGGCTCGGCCTCGCGCGAGCGCAGCGCTCCGGCGCCTGAACCCTACATCGTGTGCGTGGCCTTGTCGCCCGAGAGGGCGCCGGCCAGATAGTTCTCGATCTTGGTGCGCGTCTGACCACGGTCCTGATCGGAGAACTGCACGCCGATGCCCGCGGTGCGCTTGCCCTGAGCGCCCTTCGGAGTGACCCAGATGACGCGGCCGGCCACCGGCAGCTTCTCATCCTCGCCCATCACGTTCAGCAGCATGAAGACCTCGTCTCCCAGCCGATAGCTGCTGTTGGTGGGGATGAACAGGCCGCCGTTCTGCACGAAGGGCATGTAGGCCAGGTACAGGGCGCTCTTGTCCTTGATCGTCAGAGTGAGCAGTCCCGGCTTGTTGATGCCGGACCTGGAGTTGGGATCCTTGCTCATGTCCCCGGGCATTACCTCTGTGCTCGTCTGCGATTACCGCACCGGCGTTGCACGCCTCAGCGACGCGCCTGCGCGGCAGGCGTGTGCGGCGCTCGGCCCTGGCCGCCGGGCCCTCGACCCTGGCCGTCGCGAGAGGCGCCGGCCAGCTCCCGCAGCAGCTGTTCCAGCGCCAGGGGCCGATTGACGGAGCTCAGTCGCAGCCGGCGCAGCTCATGCAGCCCATCCAGCCCTTGCAGCAATCGTGTCATATTCAATTCCGAACTGGCCGCCGCCGAGTGCGCGCCACTGCGCAGTTCACGTGGTTGGCGTGGCACGCGTGTCCCCTCTTCGATGCGTGATGTGAGCCAGTTCTCAACGCAGGCGAGGCGCAGCTCCAGGGACGCGGCGCGTCCCCAGGTCTCGGCGGTGCCGGCGATATCCAGCGTACCGGCCTCGAGGCTGGCGAGCGCCGCGCGCGTCTCGGCCTGCAGCCGCGCGATCTGCGGCGCATCGACCTCGAGCGCCTCGAACGGCGCCTCGCCGAGCACGTCCAGTACCGCCTCCCAGGGACCGGACCCACGCCGGCTCTCGAGCCAGGAGAGGGCGGCGGCACGCCCCGGCGCCGGCACCCGCAGGCGCTGGCAGCGGCTCAGCACGGTCGCCGGCAGCGCCGAGGGCTGGCTCGTCAGCAGTATCAGGGTCACACCGGCGCGCGGCTCCTCCAGCGTCTTCAGCAGCGCGTTGGCCGCGTTGGCGTTCATGGCATCAGCCGGCGTGATCAGCGCCACCGTCGCGCCTCCCCCGTGCGAGGTCAGTGCCAGCTGCTCGCACAGATCGCGGATCTGCTCCACGCGGATGAGCCTGGAGTCCTCCAGAGGTGCGACGCGGATGAAGTCCGGATGCTGCCCCGAGCGCAGCAGCCGGCAATCGCGGCATTCGCCGCAGGGCGCGGCCGACGCGCGGCAAAACGCCAGCTGCGCGGCCAGCTGCGCCAGCGCCGCCCCCCCGGTGCCGCGCTGCTCGTGGATCAGCAGTGCCCCGGGCAGGCGGCCCGCGGCGTGTGCGCCCCGCAGGCGCTGCACGGCCAGCGCGAGCCACGGCGCATCCCAATCAGCCACGAGCCGCTCCATCCTCAGGACTCCCCTGTACCGTGGCCGCTGCGCCCGCCGGACGCGCCGCCGCGCCCCGCGCGGCATCCTCCGAGCCACGGGGCGAGGGTAACAGATCCGCCAGCGCTTCCAGCGCCCGCTGCTCCAGCAACGCCGGGGCCGCCGTGGCGTCCAGAATGCGCACCCGCTGCGGCTCGGCCGCGGCGATCCTGAGGTAGCCGGTGCGCACGCGCTCGAAGAAGCGCCGGTCCTCGTCCTCGAAGCGGTCCACCGCACCGGCGCGCGCGCGGGCGCGCGCCATGCCCTGCTCCACCGGCAGGTCCAGCAGCAGCGTGCGCTGCGGCCACAGGTCCCCATGCACGGCCTCGGCGATGCGCTCGATCAGATCGCCGCTGACGCCGCGCCCGCTGCCCTGGTAGGCGCGCGTTGCGTCGGTGAAGCGGTCGCACAGCACCCACTCGCCCGCCTGCAGCGCCGGCCGGATGAGGTTGTCGAGATGAATCGCGCGTGCCGCGAACATCAGCAGCGTCTCGCCCTCGGGGCGCAGGTGCTCCGGGCCGCGCGCGAGCACCAGGGAGCGCAGCTGCTCGGCGAGCGGTGTGCCTCCCGGCTCGCGCGTGCGGCGCACCGGCAGCCCGCGCGCGCGCAGCGCCGCCTCCAGTGCGACCGCGAGCGTCGATTTGCCGGCGCCCTCGATTCCCTCGAGGCTGATGAATCTCCCCTCGCCCGTACTCACGGTCGCGGCGCCTGCGCCGCCGTACTCTGCGCGGCCGCGGCGGCACCACCGGTGCTCGCGCCCACGCCGGTCACGCCCAGGCGCCGCAGATAGGAGCGCAGGGCGACATCGTGCTCGGCCAGCGTCGCGGAGAACTGGTGTGATCCGTCCCCCTGACCGGTGGCGACGAAGTACAGCGCATCGATGCCCGCCGGATGCAGGGCCGCCTGCAGCGAGGCGGCCCCAGGCAGCGCGATGGGGGTGGGCGGTAATCCTGCGCGCGTGTAGGTGTTGTAGGGAGTGTCGGTCTGCAGGTCGCGCGTGTGGATGCTGCCGTCGTAGCGCTCGCCCAGCCCGTAGATCACGGTCGGATCGGATTGCAGGCGCATCCCGAGGCGCAGCCGGTTCACGAACACCGCGGCGATCTTCGGCCGCTCGTCCGGGCGCCCGGTCTCCTTCTCGATGATGGATGCGAGGGTCAGCGCCTGCTCGGGATTGGCGAGCGGCAGGCCCGCCGCGCGCCGCGCCCAATCTGCGGCAAGGGTCGTCTGCATGCGCTGGTAGGCCATCTCGAGGATCTTGCGGTCGCTCGTGCCGGCGGCAAAGCGATAGGTGTCGGGAAAGAATTGTCCCTCGGCAGGCTCCCCGGGATGCCCGAGTGCCTGCATCAGCTGTTGGTCCGAGAGGTGCGCGGTCTGGTGAGCGACATCGGCATCGGCGTCGAGCGCGTGGCGCATCTGGGCGACGGTCCAGCCTTCCACGATGGTGATCGAGCTGAGCAGCACGCGACCTTCGGCGAACTGCTCGAGGATCTGGCGCGCCGTGGCGTGCGCCGCGATCTCGTACAGCCCGGCCTGCATCTTCGGTTGCCGTCCCTGCAGTCGCAGGTACAGCTCCACCCAGAGGGCGTGCCGCAGGGCACCCTGCCGCTGCAGCTGCCCCAGCACCGAGCGCAGGCGCGCACCCTCGGGCACCTGGATGCGCACCGGTACCCCCGCCGGGCCCGGCTGGCTCATCGCGGCACGCAGCTGCGCCCATGCGCCCGCGCCCGCCGCGACCAGCACGAGCAGGCCGAGCAGCAGCGCCCCCGGCACCGATGCCGCGGAGGCCGCCCTCCGCGAGCCGCGCTTATGACTGCGCCGCATCAATCTGCCTCCGCAGTTGCTGCGCGTAATCATCACCAGCGAGCGCCCGCCCGTCGAGCGACCCGATCGATCTTATGCCCCAGCGCACATTGGTCACGAACGCCTCGCGGACCCCCGCCAGCTCCGTCGCCATGACGCGCCGCACCGTCACGCCCATCGGCGCCCGTGGGTCGCCGACGGCTGACCCTTCCGGATGCCGCAGCGCGCCAGCCGCCTGCAGAACCCGCCGGCGCATCACGCCGGCCACGCCGCATTCCTCGAGCTGTGGCGTGAACAGTCCCGTGTCGTCGGCGAAGAACACGTTCGTCATGCTGCCCCCGATGACCTCCGCGCTGCTCGAGAGCATCAATACCTCATCGACCCCGGCGGGCCGCGCCAGTTGCGCGAGCACCTGCTCGAGCCGGTTCAGGTGTTTCAGGCCCGCCAGTCGCGGGTTGATCCCCAGCCGCACCTCCGACACGCACACCCGCAGCGCAGCCGCGGGGGAGCTCTCCAGCGGCCATTCGTACCGGCTGACGATGCGCGTGGGCTGCTCGGCGCCGCTGGGTGCATAGCCGCGGCGCAGCGCCACGCCGCGGCTGACGATCACCTTGACCAGGCAGCGCGGCTCGCCCGCCGCTTGCTCAGCCGCCGCTTGCTCAGTCGCCGCCAGCGCCGCGATCTCGCGCGCCAGCGAGCCGTAGTCCTGGAACGGCAGGCGCAGCCGCTCGCAGCCGAGCCGCAGTCGCTGGAGGTGCAGATCGAGCCAGCGGGGGCGACCGCCCACGCAGCTGATGGTCTCGAACAGACCGTCACCGTATTGCAGCGCGCGCTCGGCCACCGCGACGCGCTCCTCCGGCACACCGTTCACCAGCGTCGTGACCGGCGCTCTCATGCCGGGGCGGGCAGCTGCAGAGCGGCGAGCAGCCCGCGGGCCTTGGCACGCGTCTCGGCGAGCTCGCGCCGCCAGTCCGAATCGGCCACGATGCCGGCGCCGGCGCGAAACTCGAGCTGCCCGTCCGCGAGCGTCAGGCTGCGGATCAGGATGTTGAAGTCCATCGAGCCGTCGTGGTTGATGAAACCGATCGCGCCCGTGTAGGCCCCGCGTGCCTCGGCCTCGAGCTCGGCGATGATCTGCATGCAGCGAAACTTGGGGCAGCCGGTGATCGTGCCGCCGGGAAACACCGCGCGCAGCACCTCCAGCGGCGTCATGCCGGCACGCAACCGGCCGCTCACGTTGGAGACGATGTGATGCACGTGCGCGTAGCTCTCGGTCATCATCATCGGATCCGCGCGCACGCTGCCGGGCCGGCAGATGCGACCCAGGTCATTGCGCTCCAGATCCACCAGCATCACGTGCTCGGCGCGCTCCTTGGGATTGGCGATCAGCGCCGCGATCTCGCGTGCGTCCTGCCCGAGGCGCCGGCTGCGCGGGCGCGTGCCGGCGATCGGCCGCGTGTCGACCCAGCCCCCCGCCACCCGCACCAGCCGCTCCGGAGAGGAGCACAGCAACCGCCAGCCGCGGTGATGCGCCAGTGCGGCGAACGGCGCCGGATTGGCCGTGCGCAGCCGCTCGTACAGGCTCGCCGCGAGCGCGCCGGACGACAGGCGCGCAGCCAGCTGCCCACGCCAGGCGCGCGATAGATTCGCCTGATAGATATCGCCGGCGCGGATGTGCTCGAGCGCGCGCTCGATGCAGGCGCGGTAGCGCTCGGGCGGCTCCTCGGTGAGCTGCAGCGGCCCGGGCAGCTGCGCGCTGCCGGGCTGCATGCCGGCTATGTCAGCCGCTCGCCCCACGCCGGCCAAAGCGACCTGCAGGTCCGCGATGAGCTGCTCGCGTCCGGCCTCCGCGACCAGCCAGGCGCGCCCGGTGACGTGATCGAACAGCACCGCCGCGGGGATGCGCAGCGCCAGCGCCATCGGCGCGCTCTCGGCGGCGCCGTGCGGCGCGGGCAGCCAGCCGCGCAGCTGCGGCTCGATCTCACCCGCGATCTCGTAGCCCAGAAACACCATCCAGCCGCCTTGAAACGGCCCCGCCGCGCCCGCGCCCCCCTGCGCAGCGCCCGCGCCCCCCTGCGCAGCGCCCGCGTCCGCGGCGGGCCCAATCGTGGCATCGGCCCCGGCATCGGCCCCGGCATCGGCATCCGTCTCGACCGCGGCATCGGCCTCGGCGACCGCCACGGCGCCGGCCTCGGTGCGCCACAGAGCCTGCAGCGTCGACAGAAAGCCCGCCGGTGCGGGCGCCGCTCGATCCTGGCCCTCGCCCGCCACTGCCACCGCACTGCCGAGCCGCACGCTGCCCTCGGCATGCAACCGGCCGTGCGAGTCCAGCCACAGGGCCCCCTGCGGATAGGCCGCGAGGATCGAGTAGCGTCCAAGCGGGCCGGTGGCGCTGCTGTCCAGCAGCACGGGGAAGGCCTGCGGATCCGCGTAGGCCAGCCGCCGCAGTGCCTCGGGCGGGGCCTGAACCGCTCGCATCACCGGGCCGCGCTGCGTCACGGCCACCCCCATCGCGGCTAGGAGCTCCCGGGCAGGCGGCGGAACACGAGCGTGCCGTTGGTTCCGCCGAAGCCGAAGGAATTGGACATCGCGGTGTCGATCGGCATCGGGCGCGCGGCGTTCGGCACATAGTCCAGGTCGCAATCCGGATCCGGCGTCGTGTAATTGATGGTCGGCGGGGCAACCTGATCCCGGATCGCCAGCACCGTGAACAGCGCCTCGACCACGCCGGCCGCGCCGAGCAGATGCCCCGTCATGGATTTGGTCGAGCTGATCGCGAGCCGCCGCGCATGCGCGCCGAAGGTGCGCTTGATCGCCAGCGTCTCGGCCCGATCGCCCAGCGGGGTGGAGGTCGCGTGGGCATTCAGGTATTGCACCGCGCCGGCATCCACCTGCGCATCGCGCAGCGCGTTGTGCATCGCCAGTCGCGCGCCTTCGCCGTCCTCCGGCGGCGCCGTGATGTGGTGGGCATCGCCGCTCATGCCGAAGCCGATCAGCTCGGCGTAGATGCGTGCCCCGCGGGCGCGCGCATGCTCGTACTCCTCCAGCAGCATCGCCCCGCCGCCGTCGCCGAGCACGAAACCGTCGCGATCGCGGTCCCAGGGACGGCTGGCCTGCTGCGGGGCCTCGTTGCGCGTGGACAGGGCCTTGGCCTGCGCGAAGCCCCCCACGCCGGTCGGGGTGGTGGCCATCTCCGCGCCGCCCGCGAGGATCACGTCCGCATCCCCGTACTGGATGCAGCGCGCGCCCAGCCCGAGCGCATGCGTGGAGGTCGTACACGCGGTCACCACCCCCAGGTTGGGACCACGCAGGCCGAAACGGATCGACAGGTGACCCGAGATCATGTTGATGATGGTCGAAGGCACGAAGAACGGCGAGATCTTGCGCGGGTTACCGCCCGCGGCGGCATAGGCCGCATGGGTCTGCTCGATGGTCCACAGCCCACCGATCCCGGCGCCGGTGACCACCCCGCAGCGGTCGCGGTCGAGCCTGTCGAAGTCGACGCCCGCATCGGCGACCGCCTGTATTCCCGCGGCGATCCCGTAGTGCATGAACTCGTCCACGCGGCGGGCTTCCTTGACCGACATGTACTGCTCGACGTTGAAGCCGCGCACCGCCCCACCGAAGCGCGTGGGAAACGCCGAGACATCGAAGCGCGTGATCGGACCGATGCCGCTCTCCCCGCGCAGCACCGCGCTCCACGTGTCGGCCACGGAGCTGCCGAGGGGGCAGACGACTCCCAGACCGGTAACGACAACTCGGCGTTTGCTCACGTGGGACTCGACTGGGGGAAATGCCGGCGCGGCGGCCGCACCGCCCGGCGCAACCGGGCGCGGGATCAGGATTTGTTGCGCCGCTCGCTGATGTAATCGATCGCCTGCTGCACGGTGGTGATCTTCTCCGCGTCTTCATCCGGGATTTCGATCTCGAACTCCTCCTCGAGCGCCATGACGAGCTCGACGGTATCGAGAGAATCGGCTCCCAGATCGTCGACGAACGAGGCGGTGCTGGTGACCTGCTCAGCCTTCACTCCGAGCTGTTCGGCAACAATCGCCTTCACCTGTTGCTCAACGGTGCTCATCTCTGATTATTCCTCTATCCTGATGATGTTTCGAAGTGATGTTCCGCAGCCCGCCTGGGGGCGTTTTCGCTCGGGCGGCGTATTGTAGGGTAAGCCCACCTCCCCCGCCAGCATCGACGGCGATGCGAGTATTTGATTATGCAGAGTTTTGCGCGCGGCTCCGCGCCGGGCGCCAACGCTGCGATTCACCCCATGTACATGCCGCCGTTCACGTGCAGCGTCTGCCCGGTGATGTAGCCCGCCTGATCGTCGGCCAGGAACAGCACCGCTCGGGCGACGTCCTCCGCGCTGCCGAAACGGCTCATGGGAATCTGCGCAAGATACGCGGCCCGCTGCGCTTCCGAGAGGCTGCGCGTCATGTCCGTCTCGATGAACCCCGGCGCCACCGTATTGACCGTGATGTTGCGCGTGGCGAGCTCGCGCGCCAGCGCCCGGGAGAATCCCACCAGGCCCGCCTTGGCGGCCGAGTAATGCACCTGCCCGGCGTTGCCGACGGCGCCGACCACCGAGCCGATGTTGATGATGCGTCCGCGCCGCTCCCTGAGCATGCGTCGCAGGCACGCCTTCGTCAGCCGGAACACCGCCGAGAGGTTCACCGCCAGCGTCTGCTCCCACTCCTCGCTCTTCATTCGCAGGATCAGCGCATCGCGCGCGATGCCGGCGTTATTGACCAGCAGCGTCGGCAACCCTTCGGCCGCTTCCATCGAGGCCAGCAGCGCATCGGTCGTGGCCGCATCGGTGGCGTTCCAGAGCGCGCCGCGCCCGCCCACACCGGCGGCGGCCAGCGCCGCGCCGATGCTCTCGACGCCCTGCGGACCGGTGGCCGTTCCGACGACCCTCGCCCCGGCGCGGCCGAGCGCCACCGCGATGGCGCGGCCGATACCGCGCGAGGCGCCCGTCACCAGCGCCACGTGCGATTCAAGCACCCGCCGCTCCCGGTGCGCATTGCCCGCATGGCGGGTTGCCGTCGGCCGCCAGACCCTCCGGCTCGCTCGCGCCGGCGCGCAGCGCCGCGGCGAGCGACTCCGGATCCTCCAGCGCAAGGCAGCTGGCGCCGCGCTCGATGCGCCGGTTCAGCCCGGTGAGCACCTTGCCCGGACCACACTCGATCAGCATCGGCGCGCGCGTGAACAGCGCGCGCACGGTGCGGCGCCAGCGCACCGGAGAGGCGAGCTGTTGCGCGAGGATCGCGCGGATGTCCTCGGGCGATGCGTGCTCGGCGCCGTCCACGGCGCTGAAGTAGGCATAGCGGGGCGGGCCGATCGGCAGCTGCGCCAGCTGCGGCTGCAGCTGCGCGGCGGCGCTGCGCATCAGGCTCGAATGCGCCGGCACGCTCACGGACAGGCGCCGCGCGCGGCGCGCACCGCGCACGCGCGCCAGCTCGACGGCGCGATCCACGGCGGCCGAGTTCCCGGCGATCACCACCTGGCCCGGAGAATTGAAATTGACCACCTCGACCACCTCGTGGCCGGCGGCCTCGAGGCACAGCGCCTCCACCGCCTCGTCCTCGAGCCCCAGGATCGCCGCCATGGCGCCGCCCGTGGGCACGGCCTGCTGCATGAGCCGGCCGCGATCGCGCACCAGGCGCAGCGCCGGCCCGAACGCAAGCGACTCGGCGCACACCAATGCGGTGAACTCACCCAGGCTGTGGCCGCTGACCGCCGCGGGGTGAGCCCCGCCCTGCTCCAGCCACACGCGCCAGGTCGCGATGCCCGCCGCGAGCATCACCGGCTGCGTGAACTCCGTGGCGTTCAGCTGCTCCACCGGCCCTTCCGTGACCAGCCGCCACAGGTCGAGGTCGAGCGCCGCCGAGGCTTCCGCGAAGCAGCGCTGCACGCTCGGAAAGCGCGCCGCCAGCGCGGCCAGCATGCCACGCGACTGCGAGCCCTGGCCGGGAAATACCAATGCGATGGGCATGCGTGGACGTAGGATGGTGGCTCCGATTCGCGCGTTGCGCGGGTTCCTTATGCGGCGGCGCGCGATTATAGCCGCTTCACCTGCGCCCGCGGCACGCAGGCGGCTATCAGGCCACCCAGGGCGCCGAACAGATGAGCATCCGGCACCAGCGGCACGCCCCCGAGGAACAGGCTCGCGCCCGACCGCTGCTCGTAGATCAGCTTGATCACCAGCAGCAGCAGCAGCACCGCGCCGGTGCCCTCCGCGCGCCGGTACATCGCGCAAGCCCCCGCTGCGAGCACGCCGTGAAGCACACCCGAGGCGCCCAGATACCACTCGACGGCCGGTCGCAGAAACCACAGTCCCGCATCGATGGCCGCGATGCTCAGCGTGACGATCCACAGCCAGCGACCCGGCGAGAAGTCCCGCGCGAACAGCACCCACAGCAGCACCAGCCCCGCGGTATCGAGCAGTGCATGCTCCCAGCTCAGGTGCACGAGGTGCGCGCTGAGCAGTCGCCACCACTGGTGCGCGTACAGCGCGCTGCGCTCGTAGCGCAGCGCCTGGCGTCCCCAATCCCCGGTGGCGCTCAGCCCCAGGATCAGCGTCACCAGCCCCAGCAGCACCGCACCATAGCGCGCGTCGCAATTTGCCGACCGGAACCAGGACTGTGGCAGCGTGTCAGACCTAGACGCTTTCATTTGCTATGATCGGCCCGCCCATGGGTGGGACGTTCGGGCGGTGCATCACACGCATTCTGTCAACCACCTGGTAACTATATGAGCGCCTTGGCCTCCCGTACAGATCGGCACTCGCAACCGGCGCGACACTTACGACCGGTGTGGCGCTCGCGACCGGCGTGGTGCTCGCGCGGCGCGCCCACCGGGCGACGCGCCGCGGCGCGCGATGGCGCGCGCGGCTTCACCCTCATCGAGATCATGGTGGTGGTGGTCATCATCGGCCTGCTGGCGGCGATGATCGTTCCGCGCGTGGTCGGCAACGTCGACAAGGCACGCGTCGCCAAGGCCAAGCAGGACATCCAGTCGATCGAGACCGCGTTGACCATGTACAAGCTGGACAACTTCACCTATCCGACCGCCGAGGAGGGTTTGAAGGCGCTGGTCGAGAAGCCCGATGATCCGAACGTGCAGAACTGGCGCGAGGGCGGGTACCTGCAGCACCTGCCCAACGATCCGTGGGGACATCCCTATCAGTACCAGGTTCCCGCGACGCACGGCGGGGACTACGACCTGTACTCGTTCGGCGCCGACGGTCAGCCGGGCGGTGATGGCCTCAACGCCGACATCGGCAATTGGAACCTGGACAGCACCAACTGAGTTCCGCGGCCCCCCCGTGGACTGCGTGCGGTGCGCGCGCGCGGCGCGGCGGCGCGAGCGCTCAACCCACCGGCGCGGCAGCGTCGGCCGCATGCGGCTTCACCTTGCTCGAGATGCTGGTGGTGGTCGTCATCATCGGCCTGGTGGCCGCCGGCGCCATCCTCAGCCTCGGGGCCACGGGACGCGATCGGCAGCTCGAGCAGGAGCGCGATCGGCTGTCCGCGCTGATCGACTACGTGCGCGACCGCGGCGCGATGATGACGACCGAGTACGGCATCCGCTGCGGCGAGCACGGCTATCGCTTCGTCTACTACGACAACCGCACGCTGAGCTGGCAGCCCGAGACGCTCGACGACACGCTGCGCGAGCGCCGGCTGCCCTCGGGACTGGACCTGCAGCTGGTCATCGAGGGTCGACCCGTGGTGCTGGATGATCACGCGCTCGATTACAACGGCCCCGGCGGGGCGCCGGGCTCGCAGGCGCTGGCGGCCGCGCAGTCCGGCGACACGGGCGGCGCGAGCGCCTCGTCCGACCTGGGCGCCGCATCGCTCGACGCACCGGCCGTGGATGACAACGCACCGCAGATCATGCTGCTGTCCAACGGCGACACCAACTCCTTCGTGCTGACGATCGAGCGTCCGAGCGCCCACCACAGCATCACCGTCAAGAGCAACGCCGACGGCAGCATCAGCGTCGGCGACGTCGTGCAGAGCCCGCTATGAGCGCGCCGCATCCGCGATGCCGCTTGGCGCGATGCGGCTTGGCGCGCTGCCGCCCGGCACGATGCCGCTTGGCGCCACTGCGGTTGCGCGGCTTCACGCTGCTCGAGGTGCTGGTGGCGCTCGTGATCGTCGCGCTCGGCATGAGCGCGCTGCTGGAGACCCTCACCGAGTCCGCGCGCAATATCGCGGCGCTGCGTGATCGCACCGTGGCCGAGTGGATCGCCATGAACCAGCTGGCGCTGGTGCGTCTGAACCTCAACGCACCCACGATCGGCACCACGCAGGGCGACGTGCAGAACTGCGCCAACGGCAACTGGCACTGGCGCCAGCAGGTCAGCGCCGTGGATGCCGTTCCCGGCCTGCTCAGCATCACCGTGAGCGTACGCCGCACCGGCAACGCCTCGAACACCTCCGGCCCCGCGACAGCCGGCGCCGCGGCCGGTAACGGCACGAACGGCACTTCCGGCAACGGTACCGCCGGCAACCCGGGCATCGTGCACCCGGGCGCGATCGGCCAGCTCGGCCCCAACATCTCGCTCGGGCCGACGGCGCCACTCGGATCGGTCACGAGCCTGAGCACCGCCGGTTGCGCGAGCGCCGTCGCTCCGGGCAGCTCCCTGGGCGGCGGCTCGGACTCCCTCGGTGCGCCCGCGCCGGGCTCTCTCGGCGCGCCGAGCACGCTCGGGGGCAGCTCGCAGCTGTCCGGACCATCGCTGAGCGCCACCTCGGCGGCCACGGGCAGCGGCCCCGGGGCGGGCCCATTCGGGCTAGTCGGCTCCAATGCCACCGGCTCCGGCGGCGCGCCGAGCGGCGGCTCCGCCTCCGGCAGCGATGCCGGCTCCAACGGTTCGAGCTCCACGAGCTCCTCCGCCGGCGCTCCGCAGTGGCTGGTCACGCTGACCGGCTTTCGCGGCAACTCCCTTGGCGCCGCCAGCGGTGAGAGTCCCGATTGGGCCGGCTCCAACTTCGCGGGCAATGCCGGGACCAATGGCACCCCCAACGGCAGTCAGGGGCTCGGCTCTTCTTCCTCGGGCGGCGTCTCCAGCACGCCGCTGCTCCTGAATGCGCCCCTGCCCTGACCCGCCACGTGCGGTGCGTGCCCCCGCGCGGCCGCGCGGTTTCACGCTCATCGAGCTGTTGGTCGCGCTGGCGATCACCGCCATCATGTTCACGATCGGCTACGTGGAGCTCGATCAGGCGATGAAGAGCCGCCGCGAGGTGGACGAGCAGGCCGCGCGCCTCATCGCCATTCAGCAGGCGGTCCGCACCATCGAGCAGGATTTCGAGCTGCTGCAGCCGCGGCCGGTACGTAACCTCCTGGGCGACGGCTACCTCGCGGCCGTGGACACCAACCCCAGCGACATCGGCACGCCGCAGACCCTCAGCAGCAGCGCCGCGACCGCGACCCCCATCGTGAGCTTCACGCGTGCCGGCTGGACCAACCCGGTCGGCCTGCAGCGCAGCGAGCTGCAGCGGGTGACCTACGTGATACAGAACGGCGCGCTGATCCGCCAGTACTATCCGGTGCTCGACGCGACACTGCAGGATGCGGTGATCTCGCGCACGCTGATCAATCATGTGCAGGGCTTCAGCCTGCGATTCATGGACGCCGGGCACAACTGGCAGACGCAGTGGCCCGCCACGGCCATCGCCGGCTCCAGCTCCGAGATCCTGCTGCGCTCGCGCCCGGTCGCCGTCGAGGTGACGCTGCAGCTTGCCGATTGGGGGCTGATCGTGCGCGATATCGAGGTGGCCGGATGAGCCCGCGGCGCGACCTCCTGCGGCAACGCGGCATCGCCCTGATCACCGCGATCGTGCTGGTGGCGATCGCCACCGTGCTCGCAACCACCATCGGCTTTGCCAGCGTGATGCTCGCGCGGCGCTCCACCACCGCGTTCGGCAGTGACCAGGCGCTGCTCGCGGCGGAAGGGGCGGAGGCGATGGCGGCGTACGTGCTCAAGCAGTCCGGTGCCACCAACGGCAACGACTCGCTCGATCAGGTCTGGGCGCAGCCCTACGGACCCTATGCGCTCGCGCCCGGCGTGACGCTGCAGTTCGCGCAGATCGAGGACCAGCAGGGCAAGTTCAACCTCAACAACCTGGCGCCCGGCGGGGTGTCCGATCCGCTGGCGATCCAGCAATTTCAGCAGCTGCTGACGCTGCTGGGGCTGGAGCCCAAGTGGGCCGGTCTGATGGCCGACTGGATCGACATGGACAACAACCCGAATGAGCCGGACGGTGCGGAAGACTCCGTGTACCTCGGCCAGACGCCACCGTACCGCGCGGCCAATGAGCCGGTCACCAGCATCTCGGAGCTGATGGCGCTGCCGGGCTTCGGCCGCCAGCGCTACAACCGCCTCGCGCCCTACATCACCGCGCTGCCGCCCGGCACGAAGATCAACATCTGCACCGCGCCGGGCGTGGTGCTCGATGCCATCAGCGGCAAGACCGAATACAGCACCGACGTCAGCGCGCTGGCGCAGTCACGCCAGCAGAACGGGTGCTTCCCGACCCTCTCGGAGTTCGATATGAGCCTGAGTCCGGGGCAGCAAACGCAGCTCGCCAGCCGCATCGGCACCGGCTCCAACTACTTCCGGCTGCGAACCTTCATCACTATTGGCACTGCCCGCTTCAGCTTGTACAGTCTCCTGTACATCGACGGCAGCGGGCAGATACGCCCGATCATCAGAACCTTCGGTACGGAATGAGCATGGCTGACTGGCTGGTGGTACGGCTGGGGCGCGGCCCGGAAGAGCGTGTGAGCTGGATGCCGGCCGACAGCCGCGGCCAGCCGCTGGGCGCCCCGCAGTTCGGCTCGCTGCGCCAGGCCGCGGCAGCCGCGACCGCACGGCGCCTCGCGGCGATCGTGCCGAGCAGCGACGTGCTGATGACCGAGGTCGAGCTGCCGGTGAAGAGCGGGGTGCGCGTGCAGCAGGTCGTGCCTTACGCGCTCGAGGAGCAGCTGGCGGCCGATATCGAGACGCTGCACTTCGCCCTCGGAGCTCGCGATGAGCACAGTGGGCGCACGCAGGTGGCCGTGGTCACCCGCGCGCTCATGCAGCAGTGGCTGGGCGCGCTGTCGGCCGCGGGGCTCTCGCCGGAACTGCTGTGCACCGAGGCAGCGCTGCTGCCCGACAACCCGGGTCATGTGGTCGTCATGCTCGAGGGGGACACGCTGTGCCTGCGCAGGGCGGGTCAGGCCGCCATCGCGCTGCCCGCGCTCGAGATCGGCGCGGCGCTGCTCGCCTCGCTCGGAGCGCAGATGGCCGGCGACGATCTGATCTTTTACGTTTCGCCCGAAGACTGGCAGCGGCGCTCGGCGGAAGTGGAGGCGCTGCGCAGCCGCTGCGCCAGCCTCAAGGTGCAGCTGCTGAATTTCGGTCCACTGCCGCTGCTGGCCCCGCGGTTGGCCGACGCGGTCGCGCTGAACCTGCTGAGCGGCGAGTATGCGCCCAAGCGCACGTTCGGCGAGAGCTGGCGGCGCTGGCGCGTGGCCGCGATGCTGGCGGGCGCACTGCTGGTGCTGCACGTCGGCGGCCTGTCGCTGCAGCGCTATCAGCAACGCCACGCCGAGCGGGCGCTGGACCTGGCGATCGGACGGCTCGCGCGTCAGGCGCTGCCGGGTGATCCCGGCAGCGGCGATGTGCGCGCGCGCATCGAGCAGCGGCTGGCGCGATCGGCCGGCACAGGCGCGGGCCTGATGCCCGCGCTCGCCGCGCTCGCGCATGCCGTGCAGGGGGTGGACGGGACCACGATCCAATCGCTCAGCTTCCAGGAGCACGGGCTCGATCTGCGGGTGCGCGCCCCCGACGCCGAGCGGCTCGAGCGCGTGGACCAGGCCCTGACCGGCAGCGGCTGGCACGCCGAGCTCACCTCGGCCAACTCCGAGGGTAACGCGTACGAGGGTCGCATCCGGGTCAGCGCGCCCGGCGCGCCGGCCTCGTGAGCCACGGATCACCGCCATGATGGAGCAGGTGTTGCGGCGGTACTCACGGCTCGGCGAGCGCGAGCAGCGCGTGGTGCTGCTGGGCGGGGTCGCCGCGCTGCTGATCCTGATCGCCGCGATCGTGATGCCGCTGCAGACCAGCGTGGATGCCGCGGCCCAGCGCATCGAGCAGAAGCGCAGCGATCTGTCCTGGCTGCAGTCGCTCGGTCCGCAGCTCGGCGCGTTGCGCGCCAGCACGCCGGCGCCGCTGCACGAGTCACTGGTGGTGCTGGTGGCCCGCACCGCGCGTGACGCCGGCATCGGCATGTCGCTGGTGGGCAGTGCGCCGAGCGCCAACGGTGGATTGAACGTGCGCTTCGAGCGCGCACCCTTCGACGCGCTGGTCACGTGGTTGTCGCAGCTTGCCGATCGCTACGGAGTGCAGGCGGAGTCGGCGACCATCGAGGCGGCCCAGGCCCCCGGCACGGTCGACGCCACGCTGGTGCTGCGCACGCACTGATGTCGCTGCGTAGCGCGCTGCTGCTGGCGATCCTGGTGTTCGTGGCGACGCTGCTGGTGCGACTGCCGGCATCGGTGCTCATGCCGCTGCTGCCCGCGGGCATCGGCTGCGAGATGCCCGGCGGCACCCTGTGGCAGGGCTCGTGCGCGCGGCTGCGCTACGGCTCGCTCAGCCTGAGCGGCTTCAGCTGGAAGCTGCATCCGGCGGCGCTGCTGCGCCTGCGTGTGTCGGCCGAGCTGTCCAGCGAGGACCCGCGCGCCCGGGGACACACGCAGGTCGAGCTGACACGCGACGGCGGCATCCACCTGCAGGCACTGTCGGCACAACTGCCGCTGCAGGGCGGGCTGCGGCTGTTTCCACAGGGTCTCGCCGGTACGCTGCAGATCGCCGTGCAGGATGCCCGTCTGCGGCACGATCAGCTGCTCGCGCTGCAGGGCTCGATACGCGTGCTGCAGCTGCGCAGCGAGGACGAGCCGGCCGATCTGGGCAACTTCGAGCTGCAGTTCCCCGCCGCTGCCGGGACCGGCCCGATCGAAGGCCAGCTGCACGACCTGGGCGGCCCGCTGTCGGTGAGCGGGCAGCTGCGGCTGCTGCGTGGCGGCGGCTACGATCTGTCCGGTTGGGTGGCGGCGCGCCCGCAGGCGAGCCCCGATCTCATTCAGGCCCTGCAGCTGCTCGGCCCCCCCGATGCGCAGGGGCGGCGCATGTTCTCACTGGCGGGATCGCTCTGATCCCTCAGTAGCCTCGCTCTGGATCGCGTGCAGCGCCAGCTCGCGGAACTGTCCGAGCAGCGGGAAGTACAGACCCACACGCACCGGCTCGGGACCGAGCTCGCGCGCCAGCGCGGCATAGCGCAGCAGTTGAGCACGGTAGCGCAGCATCTGCGCCTCCATGAACTGCGTCAGCGAGCCGCCCTCGTGGGTGCTGGTCTTGAAATCGACGATCCAGCGCTCACCGCGCTCATCGATCAGCATCCGGTCGAGAATCACGTTCACCACCCGGCCCTGGTGCAGTCCGGTCAGTCGCCACTCGCTGTGCGCCTCGCGGTGAGCGCCCGAGAGCAGCCAGCGCCCCTGTGGGTCCTCGAGCGTGCGCTGCAGCGCGCGCGTGATACGCTCGGCGGCCGCTGCTCGCTCGGCGGCCTGCACCCCGAGCTCCGCCAGCCAGGATCCGTAGGCGTCGGCGCCGGGCAGCTCGGTGGCCACCGGCAGGCCGCCGAGGGCGAAGCGATGCAGCTCGGCATGCACGATGGTGCCCACGGCGCGCGCCGCGAGTCCGACCCAGCTGTATTCGGGCTGCTGCGGCTCCGCCGCCGCGGGCAGCTGCAGCCGCAGCGGCCGTGGCGCCGGCGGCGGCGGGGGCAGCTGCCAGTGCGCGGCCAGCCGCCGCAGCGGACCTGAGTGTGGCAGCTCTCGCTCCACCTCCTCGGCGGCGGCCACGGCCGCGGCCGGTGTATCGCTCGACGCATCGCTCGACGCATCGCCCGGCGTATCGCCCGGCGTGCCGCCGGCCGGCCGCCCCGGGGCGAGCTGCATGAACTGCGTACCGATCGCCGCCCACAGCAGCGCCAGCATCGAGTCTGCCGCCGGGCGCGCCGCCATTGCCGGCGCCCGCGGCGGGGACAGCGCGCCGAGCAGGTGCAGCGAGCGCCGCGCACGCGTCGCCGCCACGTACAGCAGCCGCACGCGCTCCAGGCGCGCGCGCTCGCGTCGCAGCCGCTTGATGTACGCGCCCAGGGAACCGGCAGGCTCGTGCTCGCCCGCGCGAATCGGCGCCAGCAGCAGCTCGCTCGGCTGTCCGGGCCGTGGCAGCTCGATCCAGTGAAGCAGCGGATCCATATCGATCGCCGCCTGTCGCCCGAGCTGCGGCAGGATGACCACGTCCCATTCCAGGCCCTTGGCCGCGTGCACCGTCATGATCTCGACGGCATCCGGCTGCGGCGGCTCGCTGGAGTACAGCTGCTCCAGCAGGGTATCGAGCGCCTCGCCCGCCAGCGTGTCCGGCTCCCCGTGCCTGGCGAGCGCATCCAGAAAGCGGCGCGCATCGTCCCGATCGGTGGAGCTCGGATAGACGGCGGGGCCGGCGAGCCGCAGCCAGCAATGCTCGACACGCCGCCACAGGGGCAGGGCGCGCTCGGCACGCTGCAGCGCCGGCTCGAGGGCGACACACAGTCGCCGCAGCACGGCCGGCACGCGCGCGGGCGCGGTCTCGGCGCCGGCAGCCGCCGCCGCCTGCAGCACACCGAACGGGTCGGGCGTGACGGATAAGCCCGACGCGTCGAGCTCCTCGAGGGTGAGCGCGCACCAGGGAGCGCGCAGCAGCGCCAGCCAGGCGGTGCGATCCGCCCGATGCAGCAGCACGCGTGTCAACGCCGCCAGATCGCGCACCACCGGCCGCTCGCGCAGCGGCTCGAGCTCCACGCCGCGCAGCGGCACGCCCGCCTCGCGCAGCGCGGCGGCGATGAAGGTTGCGTGCTCACGGCTCGCCACCAGCACCGCGATGCTCGCGCCGCGCGCGCGCGCGCGCTCGGCGCGCACCACCCGCAGCACCGCCTGCGCCTCCCCGCGCCGGTCCGCGGCATCGAAGCGATGCAGCGTCACGGCCGCGGGCCGCGCCTCCTGCGGGTCCTGCGGGTCCCGCGGGTCCTGCGCCGGTTCCTCGGCGGGCACCGAGGGCAGGTAGCGGACCGCGGCGCGGCGCACGTCGTCGGTGGCGGGAAACAGCGCGCCGAAGCTGCGATTGATCCAGGCCAGCAGCGGCGCGCCGCAGCGGAAATTGCGCCGCAGCTGCAGCGGCCGCAGAGCGAGGCGGCCCAGACCGTGGTCGCGCGCCTGAAGAAACAGTCCCACGTCGGCCTCGCGGAACTGGTAGATCGACTGCATGGGATCGCCAACCAGGAACAGCGTCCGACCATCGCCGGGCTCCCAGCCGACGGTCAGCGCCTGCAGCAGCTTGTACTGCTCGTAAGAGGTGTCCTGGAACTCATCCACCAGGATGTGCCGCAACGACTCGCCGGTGCGCAGCGCCGTGTCGCTCGGCTCGCCCTGCTGCGACAGGCTCTCGCGCGCCGCCCCGGCGAGGTAGGGGAAATCGACGCGTCCGCTGTCGGCGAACGCCAGCTGCAGCTGCGCCGCCGCGTACACCAGCAGCCGCGCGAGCGCCATCAGACCCGCCTCGTCGTCGGCCGGCAGCCGCGCATCCGGCAGGCCCAGCAGCTCGCGCAGCAGCTCGCGCGCGCCGGGCTCTCGCGCCAGCGCGGCGACCCAGCTCTGCACGCGCGGCTTCATGTGCGCCTCCGCAGCGCCGAATCCCTCGCGCGCGTCGAAGCGCCGCCGCCACTGCCCGTCCGTCTTCAGAGCCAGGCGCCCGAGCGCGCGCCACTGCGGCAGGCTCGCCGCCTGCGCGTCGAGGCCTACGGCGGCGCTGTGCGGCTCGCGCCGGGCATGCGCCACCAGCGCCGCGCCCTCCTGCAGCAGCTCGGACGGCAGGGTTGCCCGCGCCGCCGCCAGCCGCTCCCCGATCAACGCATCGAGGCTCTCGTGCACGCGCTGCACGAGCGCCTGCGCGCCGCTGGCCTCGAGCACGCGCGGCAGCCAATGCGAACGGTGCTCCAGCATCCGCGCGAGCAGCCGCTGCAGGCGCTGCCAGTCGTTGTCGAGGCGATCGAGCAGCAGCTCCGCGGCGCTGCGCATCGGCGCATCGCTCCACGCGCCCTGCAGCGCGCGGCGCGCGGCCAGCTCGTACAGCGCCCCGGGCGCATCCGTCACCCGCAGATCGGGGGCGCAGCGTGCGGCGACCGGTAGCGTGCGCGCCAGGCGGGCATTCAGCGCATCGATGGTTTCCACGCGCAGGCGCGCGCCGTTGTGCAGCAGCTGCCAGCCGAGCTGCGCGTCGCGGCGGCGCACGGCCTGCAGCAACGCGGCCGGCAGACCCGGCCGCGCCTCGGCCGTGTCAGGCGCCTGCAGTGCCGCGAGGATGCGATGGCGCATCTCCGCCGCCGCCTTGCGCGTGAAAGTGATGGCGAGGATCTCTTCCGGCGACTGCACCGCCGTGAGCAGCGTGAGGAAGCGGGCCGCGAGCACCGTGGTCTTGCCCGAGCCGGCGGGCGCCTGCAGCAGCAGCGAGCATGACGGGTCCAGCGCCGCCGCTCGCGCCTCGGCGTCCAGCCGCATCTGCCGATCCTGGTCGCCGCGATCGCTCACGGGCCGCCGCCCTCGCCGTCCGCCGGCCGCGGCATCGGCAGCGACTGCGCATCGACGCGGCACAGAGCCTGCAGGTGGCAGCGCTCGCAGGCCCCCGGCTGCGGCTCGACGGCCGCGCGACCGGCGAGGAACTCCTGCAGCAGCAGCTGCAGCTGCTCCCTCCAGCGTGCCAGCAGCTGCGGCCAGCTCATGCCCCCGGGGGGCGGGAGCAGACGGCGGATGCGGTCACGGCGGTCCGCGACGCCGCGCACGCGGATCGCATCGCGCCCCACGTGCAGGGCCAGCACCGCCGCCACCGCCTCGCCGACCGCCGTGGCGTACGCCGGCAGCTGCGGCTGCTCGAGCCGCCCGGCCGCGGGATCGAAACGCCGCGGCTGACCGCTCTTGTAGTCGATGACCACGAGCCGCCCGTCATCGAGCCGATCGATCCGGTCGAGCCGCAACCGCAGCACCGCCCGTCCGAGCGTGATGCTGAACTCGGCCTCCAGCGTCTCGGCGATGAAGTGCTCGCGCGAGCGCTCCCAGGCGAGCAGCTGCGCCATCAGCGCCTCGGTGCGTACCTGCTCGCGCTGCAGCAGCGCCGCCGGCACGGCGGCGCCCCGCTCGCGCGCGAGCTCCTCGACGGCCTGCGTGGCGCAGCGCCGCGCGCATAGGTCGGCCGCGGACGTATCGGTCGAGCGCAGCCCCCGCTGGTCGATCACCTCGCGCCAGAACAGCTCCAGCGCCCGATGCAGCAGCTGCCCGCGCCAGCGCGGATCGATTCCCGGCGTGGGCGTGGGCAGCGGCTGCGCCGCCAGACGCAGCTCCGCGAAGCTGCGAAACGGGCACAGGGCCTGCAGCTCGAGCAGCCGCGCCCCGCCCTGCAACGGCCGGTCCGCCGGCCAGCGGGGCCCCGTGCCATCGCGCCACGGCGACAGCGGCGGGGACAGCCCGGCCAGCCAGCTCTCGAGCGCGAACGCGGCCGGCGGCGCTGCCTCCGCCAAGACGCACTCGCCCTCCCGCGCGCCTGCCTCCCGCAGCAGCGCACTGGCATCGCGCAGCAGGTCCTCATCGCTGGCGGCCCAGCTGAGCACGCATCGTTCGCTCGAGGCCTGCCACAGCTGCTGCAGCTGCCGCGCGCGGCGCAGCTGGCCGTCGGCCGTCGCCTCGGGAATGCCGGCGGTGTACTGCAGGGCGAGCGGCAGCAGCGGATCGGGTCGCGCCGGTGCCGGCCACGCGTCGGCCGACAGGCCCGCGACCCAGATGCCGTCGTAGCGCACGATCGGGTCCTCCAGCGCGGCGCTGACGGTGATCGCCACATCGTCGCTCGCCGGCTCGAAGGCGCTGCGCGCCGCCAGCTCGCGCAGCAGCGCCGCCGCCTGCGGCAGCCGCAGCTGCGCTCCCGAGGACTCGGCCGCCGCGAGCTCCCCGAGCCACTCATCGAAGCGCACGCGCACCTGCAGCTCCTCGCTGGAGAGCCCGGGCCCCGGCCAACCCGCGGCCGCCAGCCAGGCCGCGAACGTCTGCGCCCAGCCACCCCCCGGCCCCGCCCGCGCCGTCGCGGCGAGCAGCGAGCGCACCAGTTCCGCCGCCGGCTGTCCGAGCCGGCGCTCGATGCGTCCCTCGAGCTTCTCGAGGGTCGCGCGTGCCGCGACGTCGAGGTTCTGCTGTCGCAGCCACGCATCCAGTTGCCAGCGCCCGGCCGCATCCCAGGCCGACAGGTAGGGGCTGCGCAGCAGCGCGCTCAGCGTCGCGAAGCTGGCCTGATCGGCTCCGAACGCGATGAGATCCAGGGCCGCGGCGACCAGCGGATAGGTGTCGAGCGGCTGACCTCCCTCGATGGCGTACGCCTGCGGTGCACTCGCGGCGCTGCCCTGCAGGATCTGCTCGTAGTCCAGCCGCCGCGACAGGGCGCGCTGCCAGAGGTGGCGCTGCTCGCCCAGGCGCGGCACCACCAGCAGCAGCCGTGCGCGCGGGTCGCGCCCGAGCAGCTGCGCGCACCAATCGGCCGCGGCCTCGGCCTCGGCCGCCGGCGTCGCGGCGCACCTGACCTGCACCGAGCCGCGCGCCGCGCCGCGCGCTGCATCGGGCGGCGCCGGCGGCGCGAGCCGCGCCCCATGCCCCTCGAGCCAGCGCCGTCGCGCGGGTCCCAGCAGGGCGAAGCCCGCCAGCAGCACGCCCGGCGAGGGCCGCACGTAGCGGGCGCAGGCGGCCCAAGAGCCGGCCGGCAGCGCCCCGAGCGCCTCGCAGCGGCGCCGATGGTGCTCGCGCGCCTCGAGCAGCAGCGCCGCTTCCGATGAGGCATCCGCGCGCAGCTCGCGGCCGTCATCCTCGAGCATCGCCGCCGCGGCGCGCACCGAATCGACGAGACGCGCGGGCGCCAGTATCTCCCGGCGCGCCCCGGCCAGCAGTACCGCCTCGCGCCACAGCAGCCCATCCTCCAGACTCGACAGGCGCCGGGGCACCGCTTCCCCGCGCATGCGTGCGCGATCCAGCTCGCGCTCGAGCCACGCGCCCCAGGGCAGCACGTCCGGACTGGACCACGTGCGCCGTCCGGCAGCGAGCATCGCGGCGCTGTGAGCCAGACGCACGGCGGCGGCCCGCTGCCGCGTCGGTACGATCAGCGTGCCGCGGTGCTCGAGATGGACTCGAACAGCTTCAGGAAGCTCAAGCAATGCCGGGTGTTATCTGTACTTCTTGCAGTACTACTTGAATCTGTCGTGCGCCTTCACTACGACGCCCGAATCCGCGCCGGAATCCGCGCTGGCGCCGCCGGAGGCGCCCGTGCCGCCCGAGGCATAGGCGCAAAGCAACTCCTCGATGCGCGCGAACACCGTGCGCAGGGTGTCCGCATCGGGCAGCGTGGTCACGCGAAAATGATTGCGATAGGGCACGTTGAAGCTGACCCCGGGAGCCACCAGCACGTGCTTCTGCTCCAGCAGGTCGAGCGCGAACTGCTGATCGTTGAAGTCCGGGAGCAGCTCGGGATTCACGCCGATGAAGCCGTACATGGCCCCGCCGGGCGCCCGCAGCTGCAGGAAGCGGCTGCGCGCCACCGCCTCGAGCAGCGCGCGTCGCGACTCGTACAGCCGTCCGCCCGGGCTGACCAGATCGCGCACGCTCTGGTGACCGCCGAGCGCGGTCTGCACGGCCCACTGGGCCGGCACGTTGCTGCACAGACGCAGCGAGGAGAGCAGCTCGAGCGCCGCCAGATACTCGCCCGCCTCGCGCACCCTGCCGGAGAACACCGCCCAGCCGACGCGGTAGCCGCAGGCGCGGTAGATCTTCGACAGACCCGACAGCGTGGTGCACAGCGTATCGTGCACCAGCGTCGCCATCGGAATCGATTCGGCCCCATCGTAGACCATCTGATCGTAGATCTCGTCGCTGAACACCACCAGGCGGCGCCGCTCGGCGAGCCGCGCGAGCGCCTCGAGCAGCGCGCGCGGATAGGTCGCGCCGCTGGGGTTGTTGGGATTGATGATCACCAGCGCGCGGGTGCGGGGCGTCACGAGCCTCGCCACCTCTTCCGGGTCGGGTACGAAGCCGTTGTGCGGGTGGCAGGGGTAATGCACTGCGCGAGCGCCGTTGAGATTCACGGCCGCCGTCCACAGCGGGTAGTCGGGGCTGGGCACCAGCACCTCGTCGCCGCGATTGAGCAGCGCGCGCAGCACCAGATCGATCAGCTCGCTGACGCCGTTGCCGATGAACACCTCCTCGGCGCTCACGCCGCTGACGCCGCGCTCCTGCTGCTGCATCACCACCGCCTCGCGCGCCGGGAAGATGCCCTTCTGGTGGCAGTAGCCCTCGCTCTCGGACAGGTTCTCGATCATGGCGAGGCGCATGGTCTCGGGCGTGCGGAAGCCGAACAGCCGCGGATTGCCGATGTTCAGCGAGATGATCTCGTAGCCCTGGCGCTCGAGCTCGTGGGCGCGGCGGGCGAGCCGCCCGCGGATCTCGTAGCGCACGCCGCTCAATGAATCGCTGGGTCGGAACGCGTGATCGGTGCTCATCTGCCGAAGACTACTCCGCGGCCGCGGCGGGCGCACGGCGCCGCCGTCACGTTTCGCGCGCCGGCGCGCGCGCCGCGCTCACAGATGCTCGAGGAGGTGCTCGGCGGAAGAGACCTTGAACTGCCCCGGCGCCTCCACGTGCAGCTGCTTGACGACGCCGTCCTCGACCAGCAGCGCGAAACGCTGGCTGCGCGCGCCCATGCCGAAGCCGCGCGCGTCGAGCTCGAGCCCCAGGGCACGGGTGTAATCGCCATTGCCGTCCGCCAGCATCAGCACCTTGTCGGCCGACCCCGAGGCCTTCCCCCAGGCATTCATGACGAACACGTCATTCACGGCCATGCAGGCGATGGTGTCGACGCCCTTGCCGCGCAGCTGCTCGGACAGGTTCAGGTAGCCCGGCAGGTGCTTGGCGTCACAGGTGGGCGTGAACGCGCCCGGCACGGCGAACAGCGCCACGCGCTTGCCGCGGAACAGCGCATCGGTACCCAGATCCTTCGGCCCGCCTTCACCCATGACCTTGAACTTGCCCTCGGGCATGCGATCGCCGACCTTGATGCTCATGCTGGTGCCCTCCTCGCGGTCCCCGTCACTCTAACAAAAGGGCCGTAACGAAAGGGCCGGTTTCCCGGCCCTTTCGTCCTACCTGTCGGCTCCGGGCCCGCCATCGGCAGTCGGGCCGGGCGGCCGTGCAGCCCCTGGCGCGGTCGCTCAGGCGGCCGTGTGGGACTGCGAGCGCAGCGCCCACAGCTTGCCGAGCTGGGCATAGCCCTCGTTGTCGGAGTTGGCCACCTTGCCGAAGGTGCTGCGCGCCTGGGCGGTGGCGTGGCTCTTGAGCTGCGCCATGCCGAGCAGCAGGTCGGCCTCCTCCGGATACTTCAGGCCGCCCTTGGCGATGCCCTCGGAGATCATGCTGGCGGCCTTATCCGCCTGACCGTAGCTCAGATACGCCGCGCCGACCGCCACCAGTGGATCGCCGGTCGCGGCCGCCTCGGCCTTGGTCTCCTGCATGGGCAGCGACGCCTCATCCTGGCTCGCCTTCTGCATCGCGCCGATCAGCAGGTGCTGGTAGCGCATGATGTCGCGCTGGTCGGTGAAGATGTGGTCCGCAAACGCCTTCTGCAGAACCGCCACCGTCTCGCCCGGATAGCCGGCATCGAAGGACAGCTCGGCCATCTGCGCATAATCCGAGGGCATCTTGAGCACACCCACGTCGAACATCAGCCGGTACACGTCCAGCTGCAGGTGCGCGTCGTTGATGTTCATCTTCAACAGCGGCTGCAGCGCGTTCAGCCAGTAGTCGGGCTTGGGATAATAGGTGACCAGCTTGTCGATCACCTTGCCGGCGTCGGCATGATCGCCGGCGCGGTTATAGGCATCCCACTGAAACTCGAGGTACTTCTCCTCGGGCTTGGGCTCCCTGTCGATCAGCTGCTGGATCATCGCCGCCGCCTGCCGGTACTGACCCATGCTGTTCTCGTCGACCGCCACGGTGACGTAGACCGCCGAGTCGGCGATCCCGAGCCTGATGGCGTCCTCGCCCGCCGCGATCGCCTTGGGATACTGGCGCAGCTGCGAGTACAGGCTCACCGCCGCCGTCAGCATGGTCTTCTGCTGTGCGGCGCTGGCGTAGCGCGACTTCGCCGCCGCTTCCAGCGCCGGCGCGGCGTCCGAATAGTTGCGCAGGTTGACGTAGGCCAGGCCGAGCCAGGAGTCGATGATGAAGTTATCGTACGGGTTTCTCTCACCCTTGGCGGCCAGTGCGGCCTGCAGCTTCTCCACCTCCAGGTTCCAGTTCTGGGCCTTCTGCGCGTCCTGGGCCGCCTTCAGGTCCTTCAGCAGAAAGCGGCTGATGGTCGGGGCTTTCGACTCCTGCGCGTAGCTGGTGGCGCTGCCCACGCACAATAGCGTCGCAGCGCAGGCCGAGCCGAGAAGGGAGAGGACTGTCGAGCGATTCATGTGTTTCCTCGGAAGCGCTGCACCATTGCGCGCTCTAGCATCCTAGCATTACCGCCGTCACCCCGAGCCCGCCACCGCCGCAGCGCCCCGTCGGCGTGTAGGCCCATCGGCGCATCGAGCGCGCCTAGAACTGGACGAACTGTGCCGTGTTGACGAAACCTATCTTTTCCATGTGGTTACGCTGGGCCGAGGCGAGCACCTGGGCTACGACGTCATACTTGACGTGCGCGTCGGGGGCGAGGTGCACTTCGGGCTGCGGATTCTCCTTGGCCGCCTCCTGGAACTGCGCGCTCAGGTCCTGCATGGATTTCACCGGCACGCCGTTCCAGGCGATCGCGCCGTCGTAGTAGATATCCAGGTTGATGACCTCCGGCTGCACCGGCGGCGGCGGCTGGTTGGGATTGGGCGGCGGCATGTCCAGCTTCACCGCATCGGTCATGCGCGGCAGCGTCACGATCAGCGTGATCAGCAGCACCAGCATGATGTCGATCAGCGGCGTGGTGTTGATCTCGGACATCGCGCTGCCTTCGGATCCGGAGCCTACACTCATGGACATGATGCAATATCCTCGTGGTTCGGTGCTCGGGGCGGCCCGCGCTCAGAAGGTCGGAATCTTCAGATTCGCGGTATCGGGCAGCTCCGGGAAGGTAATGAATCCTACCTTGACGAGCCCGCCCCGGTTGATGGCCGCGATCACCTTGCCGATGTTCTCGTAGTCGGTGTCCTTGTCGCCGCGGATATGAATCTCCGGCTGCGGGACCTTGACCGCCGCCTTCTCCACCTGCAGCACCAGCGCCGTCATGTTGGGCACTTTGAGCTCGCCCCAATAGACATTGCCTTCCTTGTCGACGTAGACGGTGATGTTCTCGGGCTTGGTCTGGGTGGGGATGTTGGTCGCCGTCGGCACCGTGATCTTCGCCGGCTCCTTCAGGATCACCGGGATCGTGATCAGGAAGATGATCAACAACACCAGCATGATGTCCACCAGCGGAGTCGTGTTGATCTCCGACATGACTCCGTGCTCTTCGTCCCCGGATCCCAGACTCATGGCCATGATGACGCTCCGCCGACTCGCAGATACTTAAAGGGAGGCTGCCAAGGGAAGCTGCCGGTCGTCCGCCGGGCTCAGCCGTTCCCCACGCGCGACCCGCTCACCAGATAGGCGTGCAGATCGCTGGCGAAGTTCCGTACCTCCTCCTGGATGGTGCGGTTACGCCGCAACAGCCAGTTGTAGCCCCACACCGCGGGCACGGCCGCGAACAGGCCCAGCGCCGTCATGATCAGCGCCTCGCCCACCGGGCCGGCCACCTTGTCGAGGCTCGCCTGGCCCGCGTAGCTGATCGCGAGCAGCGCGTTCAGGATGCCGATGACGGTGCCGAACAGGCCGACGAACGGCGCGCTCGAGCCGACCGTGGCGAGGAAGGACAGACCGCTGGAGCTGCGCTGGTTGACGGCATCCACGGCGCGCTGCAGAGCCATCGTGATCCACTCGTGCAGATCGACACGATCGGTGAGCCGTCCCTCGTGGTGGGAGGCGGCGCGCATGCCGGTCTCGGCGATGAAGCGGAAGTCATCGCTCTTCTTGAGCTTGTTGACGCCGTCCTTGAGCGATGGGGCCGACCAGAAGGACTTTTCGACCGCCCTGGCCGACTTCTTCAGCGTGCGCTGATCCCACAGCTTGGTGAGAATGATGAACCAGGAGCCGATCGACATCAGGCCCAGAATGATCAGAATCGCGCGGGCGATGTAACCTCCGGTATCCCAGAGGTGGCCGATCCCGTATTGATTGGCCGTGTTGGCGGCATTGGCGGCGGCGGCGGCGGCGGCGGCGGCAGTTGCGGTATCCATTGAATTTCCTCGTTGAGATCAGTTGCGCCACGCAACGGCGATGGCGTTCAGAGCGTTACAGAAATCGGTCTCTCCAAATCCTCGGGCCATCGGCTCGCATCGGCTCAGCCGCCCGTCAGCTGGAATCTCACCGGCAGGCCGGTGCACACCGGTACGGGCTTGCCGGCGCGCGTGGCCGGCTTGAAGCGGTAGGCCTTGGCCAGCTGCACCATGGCGGTGTCGAGCATCGGATGCCCGGTGCTGGACTCCACCGAGGCCGAGGCCACCCGCCCGCGCGTGTCGATGCAGATGCGGGCCATGCCGCGGCCTTCCTCGTTATTACGGCGCGAGGCGTCCGGATAGTAATCGTTGACGTCCGGTGCGGAAACCACCCGGGCCATCACCAGCGGCGCGGGCGGCACGTGGATCACGGGCGCCGGCCGCGGTCTGGGGGCCGGAGCGACATGAATCGGTGCCGGGGGAGTCGGGATGTTGATCGTCACCTCGGGGGTGACCACGGACACCGGCGGCGGCACCTTCAGGTCCACGTGCGGCGGCGGCGGCGGCAGCTCCTGCACCTTCTGCGTCTGGATGATGTTGGTCTGCAGGATGGTGTTCACCAGCCGCGCGCCCTGGCTCACCAGGCCGGTGGCGAATCCATAGATGATGAGCGCGTGGAACGCGAGGATCGCGATGAAGATCACCGCGCGCTTCGACAACATGTTCGAGGAGGAATTCGGGTAGTAGGCGCTCATATATTCGCTGCGTGGTGGCTGTGGTGTTGCGTGGTTGTTTGATCAATCAGTATCAATCAGTCTCGAATGCCATAGCCGCAGCTGCGACAGCCGCAGTCTGCGACAGCCGCGGCCCGCGGCTGCTCTGCCCGCCCGGCAGGTCGTCACGACACCTATGTATGGGTCCCCCGACATCATCGCTATTCATATTCACATCTATTTCGCCACTCCCGGCGTCCCCGCTGCGAGGATTGCCAAGAGCCCATCGACGTACCGTACTCAGCGTTACCTGGCCGGCCACCGCCGCAGGGACGCCCCAGCTCCCTCCCCGGGCGCCATCGACCCACGCCGTTGCTTGACAAACCAACGCGCGCGCGGCTCGACACAGGCCAACGAACTTTAACTGCTCGTCGCAACCGTTACAACCGTTGACACTCATAAGCCTTGGTTAACATCTGTCACCGCCCCTTCCGAGGCGCTGCTGACCGACCGGGCGTACTTGGCCAGCAGGCCGTGCGTGGCGTACGGGCGCCGCGGCCTCCAGGCCCGACGCCGTCGCCCGAGCTCGGCGGCGGTCAGATCAGCGTCGATGCGCCGCCGGACCGCGTCGATGGTCACGCGATCGCCGTTGCGCAGCAGCACAATCGGTCCGCCCGCGGCCGCCTCCGGTGCAATATGTCCGACGACGAACCCGTGGCTGCCGCCCGAGAAGCGTCCATCGGTGATGAGCGCGACGCGCCCGCCCAGACCGCGGCCGCTGATGGCGCTGGTGGGGCTGAGCATCTCGCGCATGCCGGGGCCACCCCGCGGCCCCTCGTAACGGATGACGATCACGTCGCCCGGGCGCACCCGATCGCCGAGGATCGCGGCCGTGGCCGCCTCCTCGCCGTCGAACACACGGGCGCGGCCCGTGAACGTCAGGCCTTCCTGGCCGGTGATCTTGGCGACGGCGCCCTGCGGCGCCACGTTCCCGTAGAGCACGACCAGATGGCTGTCGCGCTTGAGCGGCGCCGACAGCGGCCGAATGATCTGCTGCCCCTCGGGATAATCACCGACGTCCGCCAGATTCTGCGCCACGGTGCGCCCCGTGACCGTCAGACAATCTCCGTGCAGCAATCCGGCCGCCAGCAGACGCCCCATGAGCGGTTGGATCCCACCGATCGCGACAAGTTCAGCCATCAGGTGCGCCCCACTGGGCTTGACATCGGCGAGCACCGGCACCCGCCGGCCGATGCGGGTGAAGTCATCGAGCGTCAGGCGCACGCGCGCCGCCTGCGCCATGGCGAGCAGGTGCAGGACCGCGTTGGTCGAGCCACTGAGCGCGATCACCACCGTGATTGCGTTCTCGAACGCCCGGCGCGTCAGGATGTCGCGCGGCCGGATGCCCTCGCGCAGCAGCGCCACGACCGCCGCGCCGGCCCGGCGGCAGTCCTCGCGTTTGGCGGCGCCGACCGCCTCCTGTGCCGAGCTGCCGGGCAGCGACAGCCCGAGGGCTTCGATCGCCGAGGCCATGGTATTGGCCGTGTACATGCCACCGCAGCTGCCGGGTCCGGGGATCGCCGTGCGCTCCACCTCGAGCAGCTGCTCATCGTCGATCTTGCCGGCGGCGCGCTGCCCGACCGCCTCGAATACCGAGACGATGTCGCGCCGCTGCGCGCCCGGGCGGATGGTACCGCCATAGACGAACACCGCCGGCCGGTTCAACCGCGCCATCGCCATGACCGAGCCGGGCATGTTCTTGTCGCACCCGCCGATCGCCACCAGCGCATCGAAGCCCTCCGCGCCCACCACCGCCTCGATCGAGTCGGCGATGATCTCGCGCGACACCAGCGAGTAGCGCATGCCCGGAGAGCCCATGGAGATGCCGTCCGATACGGTGATCGTGTGAAACAGCACGCTCTTGCCGCCGGCTGCATCGGCGCCGCTCGCCGCCTCGCGCGCCAGCTCCTCGATGTGCATGTTGCACGGGGTCAGATCCGCGGCGGTCGATGCGATGCCGATCTGCGGCTTGGCGAAATCCTCGTCGCGAAAGCCTACCGCGCGCAGCATGGCCCGCGCCGGTGTTTGCTTCAGCCCGTCGACCACCAGGCGCGAGTAGGCGCGCGTGTCCACCGCGCGCGTGACCGCGGTGTGCGCCACGGCCGCGCCCTCGCGCGCGGCGGCGCGCGAGCGGGTGCGGGAGCCGGCACGGGAGCCGGGACGTTTTCTCATGATGGACCTGTCACAACTGCAGCAGCATCGCACAGCGGACGCTGGTGGACGCAGCGCTAACTGTAGCCGAGAGCCGCTCAGCCGTATAGGCGGCGGATGAGTTGATAGAGGGCACGAACGCACTGCGCCTCGGCGCCCTGCGCTCTGCCGGGGCGCTCCTTGGGATTCCACGCATACAGATCCAGATGCACCCATCGCGGGCTTGCGCTGACGAATCTGCGCAGAAACAGTGCAGCGATGATCGCTCCCGCGAACGGCGCGGCCGATACATTGTTCAGATCGGCGATGCGACTGGCGAGCTCCTCGTCATATGGGGCCCACAGCGGCAGCGACCAGAGCGGATCCTCGTGCTCGCGGCCGAGCTCCACGAGCTGGCGCGCGAGCGCCTCGTCGGGACTGAACACGGCAGGCAGCTCCGGGCCGAGAGCTGTGCGCGCCGCGCCGGTCAGCGTCGCCAGATCGATCAGCAGATCGGGTCGCTCGGCATCGGCATCGGCGAGGGCATCGGCCAGCAGCAGGCGGCCTTCCGCATCGGTGTTGCCGATCTCCACCGACAGACCCTTGCGCGAGCGCCACACGTCTCCGGGCCGATAGGCGCTGCCGCTGATGCTGTTCTCAGCCGCGGGAATGAGCAGGCGCAGCTGCACGGGGGCATCGAGCGCCAGCAGCAGCTGCGCCAGCCCGAGCGCACAGGCCGCTCCACCCATGTCCTTCTTCATCAGCAGCATCGCGGAGGAGGGCTTGAGGTCCAGCCCGCCGCTGTCGAAGCACACGCCCTTGCCCACCAGCGTGACGCGCGGCATCCCGGCGCGCGCCCAGCGGCAATCGATCAGGCGCGCCGCCCGCGCGCTGCCCGCGCCCACTGCGCTGATGAGCGGATACTCGCGCGCGAGCGCTTCCCCGCGCACCACGCGCGTCTCGCCGGCATGACGCGCCGCGAGCGCCAGCGCCGCCGCCTCCAGCTCCTCGGGACCGAGCTCATTGGCAGGCATGTTGATCAGATCGCGCGCGCTCGCGAGCGCGCCGGCTGCCGCCCGCGCGTAGCGCACATCGGCGCCGGCCGGAGCGATGAGGCAGGCCGCAGAGGGTGCTGCGTCACGCCGCAAGCGATCGAAGCGATAGGTCCCCACGAGCCAGCCGAGCGCGAACTGCGTGGCCGGCGCGTCGCCCAGGGCCGTCGCCAGCCGCCAGTGGCCCGCGGGCAGCCGCTCGGCCAGCGCCGCCGCATCCCACATGGAAATGTCCGGCCCCGCGGCCTCGGCTGCCGGCCCCAGCCCCCAGATCGCTCCCGCGATCGCCCCATCGCTCGCCGGCAGCAGCAGCAGGCGGTGGCGCGCGCCGTCGTAGCCCTGGGCGAGCGCCCAGCGCGACTGCGCCGCCGGCAGCGACTGCAGCAGCGCCGCACTCTGCCCCTGCGAGATGAGCCACAGCGGCAGCGCGGCGTCGGCCGTGGCGCCGGCCGTGGCGCCGGTGGCGGCGGTATCGGCCGCGGCCGTGTCGATGAGCCGTTGCATGAGCCAAGCTTAGCGAATCGCCCCATGAGCCGCCGGCGCGCGCTGCGGGGGGTCCGGCTGCGCCGCGCACCGGCGCATGCCGCGGGCGGTCCGACGGCTCCCGCGCCGGGCCCGCGCGCCCCGCGCGCTGCGCGTTGACAAGTGATTGATCGTATGGTGTTATCGATAGTCCTGAAGTATCCGTGACTAGGCACGTTCGCGATCGACCGATGCGCTCGCTCAACCCGCTGCTACTACCGGTAGATCTGCTGCTCGCACCGAGCGGGCGGGGCGAGAACTGCCGACGTTTCTGACACAGGAACCGAACCAGCACAGAAACCCCGCCTCGGACACCGATGCGGGGTTTTTTGTTGATTGCGCCTTGAGTTTTGATTGCGCCTTGAGTTTTGCGACTGCAACCGGGAGTGACCAGATGCATCTGTATTCGAGGAAAGACGTCGACCGCAAGGCACTGCGCGGTGCGCGCATCGCGGTGCTCGGCTACGGCAGCCAGGGCCGGGCTCACGCGCTGAACCTCAAGGACAGCGGTTTTGACGTCGTGGTGGGTGTGCGCAAGGGCGGCAAGGGCGCCCGCGCGGCGCGGCGCGATGGCCTGGCCACGGCCGAGCCGGCGGTGGCGGTGCGCGCAGCGGACCTGGTGGCGATGCTCACACCGGATCTGGTGCAGTCCGCGCTCTACGATGAGATCGAGCCGTCACTGAAGAAAGGGGCGACGCTGCTGTTCGCCCACGGCTTCAACATCCATTTCAAGCAGATCAAGCCGCGCCGCGACCTGGACGTGGTCATGATCGCCCCCAAGGGCCCCGGCGGACTCGTGCGCCGGACCTATCAGCAGGGCCGCGGGGTGCCGTGCCTGCTCGCCGTCGCGCGGGACGCGAGCGGTCACGCCCATGCCAAGGCGCTGGCCTACGCGGACGGCATCGGCGGCACACGCGGTGGGGTGCTGGAAACCACCTTCGCGGAGGAGACCGAGACCGATCTGTTCGGCGAGCAGGCGGTGCTGTGCGGCGGGGCCACGGAGCTGGTGGTCAAGGGCTTCGAGACGCTGGTGCAGGCGGGCTACCAGCCCGAGGTCGCCTACTATGAATGCCTGCACGAGCTGAAGCTGATCACCGACCTGCTGCACGAGGGCGGACTGTCGGAGATGCACCGCTTCATCAGCGAAACGGCCAAATACGGCGATCTGACACGCGGGCCACGCGTGATCGACGAGCACGTACGGGCCAACATGCGCAAGCTGCTGAAGGACATCCAGAACGGCAAGTTCGCGCGCGAATGGATCAATGAGCACCGCCGCGGGTCCAAGACCTATCGGCGCCTGCTCAAGCGGGACATGCACCACCCCATCGAGCGCGTAGGTGAGAAGCTGCGCGCGCGCATGCCCTGGCTCAAGGAGGCGCGCTGAGCAGGGCGCTGCCGGTGCCGGCTTCACCGCCGGTATGCCGGACAGCCGCCAGCGCAGGACGGCGGACGGACGGAGTGCGACCATGGGCACGACAACGGCGGTAGGCGCCGCGGCGGGCGCCGCGGCGGCGGGCACGGCAGAGGCGGCGGGCACGGCGGCGGAGCGCGCCGCTGGCGCGGATCGCGTGGTGATCTTCGACACCACGCTGCGCGACGGGGAGCAGGCGCCCGGATGCAGCATGACTCAGCCGGAGAAGCTGCGCGTCGCGCGCGCGCTCGCCGAGCTCGGCGTGGATGTCATCGAAGCGGGTTTTCCGGCCGCCTCGCGCGGGGATTGGGAGGCCGTCAACGCGGTGGCGCGCGAGGTGCGCGAACCGATCATCGCGGGTCTGGCCCGCTGCACGCGCGAGGACATCGAGCTCGCCGCGCGCGCCCTGGCCCCGGCCGCGCGCAGCCGCCTGCACGTGTTCCTCGCCACCAGCGCCATCCACCGCCAGTACAAGCTCAACATGGCGCAGGAGCAGATCCTCGGCCGCGCCGCCGAGGGCGTGCGCATCGCGCGCGAATACAGCGATGACGTCGAGTTCTCCCCCGAGGACGCCTCGCGCACCGAGCTGGACTTCCTCGCGCAGGTGGTGCAGGCGGCGATCGAGGCCGGCGCAACCACCATCAACATCCCCGATACGGTCGGCTACACGGTGCCGGACGAGTTCGGTGAGCTGTTTCGCTATCTGCGCAAGCACGTGCGCGGCATCGAGCGCGTCACGCTCTCGGTGCACTGCCACGACGACCTGGGCATGGCGGTCGCCAACAGCCTGACCGCCGTGGTGGCCGGCGCGCGCCAGATCGAGTGCACCATCAACGGCATCGGTGAGCGGGCCGGCAACTGCTCGCTCGAGGAGGTGGTGATGGCGCTGACCACGCGCGCGGCCTTCTTCAACCTGAAGACCGGCGTGACCACTTCGCGCCTGTATCCGACCAGCCGGCTGGTATCGAGCATCACCGGCATGCCGATCCCGCGCAACAAGGCGGTGGTCGGCGAGAACGCCTTCGCGCACGAGTCGGGCATCCACCAGCACGGCATGCTCAAGCACCGCTCCACCTACGAGATCATGCAGCCCACGGACGTGGGCCTGCCCCGCAGCAACCTCGTGCTCGGCAAGCACAGCGGCCGTCATGCGCTGCGCGAGCGCGTCAAGCAGCTCGGCTTCGAGCTCGACGAGCCGGAGTTCAACCGCGTGTTCGAGGAGTTCAAGGCGCTCGCGGATCGCAAGAAGGAGCTGTTCGACGGGGATATCGAAGCGCTGGTGCTGCGCGCCGGCGGGCTCGACCAGGGCGGCCCCTGGACGCTCGAGCAGCTGGACGTGGAGGTGCACAGCGGCGCGCAGGCGCTCGCGACCGTGCGGCTGCGGCACAGCGACGCCCGCTCGCTCGAGCGCGCGGCGAGTGGCGATGGCCCCGTGGATGCCGCCTACAAGGCGATCGTGCAGGCCACCGGGGTGGCCGTCACGGTGCGCAAGTTCGAGGTGCATGCCGTCACCATCGGTGAGGACGCCCAGGGGGAGGCGATTGTGTACGCCGACAGCGACGGGCGCAGCTACCGCGGCTCGAGCGTCAGCACCAACATCGTCGAGGCCGCCAGCCGCGCGCTGCTCGAGGTGATCAACCGCATCGAGATGTCACGCCACGCCGCCGCGCGCCATGCCGCCGAGGCGCACGGCGCCGGAGCGCACGCTGCCGAGGCGCACGGCGCCGGAGCTGGAGCGCACACCGTGGGCGCGAGCGCCGCCCGTTCCGCCGTCTAGGAGCTGCCATGCCCATTCCCGCCACTCCCTACATCTGGTTCAACGGCAAACTGGTCGCCTGGGAGCGCGCCACGGTGCACGTGCTCGCGCACGCGCTGCATTACGGCTCCTCGGTGTTCGAGGGAGTACGCGCCTACGCGACCCCGCGCGGCGTGGCGATCTTTCGCCTGCGCGATCACACGCGGCGGCTGTTCGACTCGGCCAAGATCTACCGGCTGCAGATCCCCTTCACGCCCGAGCAGATCAACGACGCGTGCCACCAGGTGCTGGCGGTCAACGAGTTGACCCAGGGCGGCTACATCCGGCCGATCGCCCTGCGCGGCTACGGGGAGATCGGCGTCGCTCCGAAGATCGAGCCGCCGGTGGACGTGGCGGTGGCCGCCTGGGAATGGGGCAAGTACCTCGGCCACGAGAGCGAGGCGGCGGGCGTGGACGTGTGCGTGTCCTCCTGGCAGCGCGTCGCGCCCAACACCCTGCCGGCGCTCGCCAAGGCGGCCGGCAACTATCTGTCGAGCCAGCTCATCAGCATGGAGGCCAAGCGTCTGGGCTTCGCCGAAGGCATCGGGCTCGCCCCGGACGGCACCGTGAGCGAGGGCGCCGGCGAGAACCTGTTCCTGGTCAAGGAGGGGGTGCTGCTCACCCCGGCTCTGGCGCACTCGGTGCTCGGCGGCATCACGCGCGACACCGTCATGAAGCTCGCCGCGGGCCTCGGGCTGACGGTGCAGGAAAGCGCCATTCCGCGCGAGCTGCTGTACCTGGCCGATGAGCTGTTCTTCACCGGCACGGCCGTCGAGATCACCCCGATCCGCTCGGTCGATCGCATCCCCGTCGGCACCGGGCGCCGCGGCCCGATCACCGAGCGGCTGCAGCAGGCGTTTTTCGGCCTGTTCTCGGGCGCGACGCCCGACAGCTGGCAGTGGCTGGATTTCGTGGACATGCAGCGCCGCGCACGCAGCGCCGCGGGCTGAGCGCCAGCCGCACACCGACCGATCGCAGGAGCAGCGTGCCCGCATGAAGACGATGTTGCAGAAGATCTGGGAGCAGCACGAGGTCGTGCCCGAGACCGGCGACACCCCGGCGGTGCTGTACGTGGACCGGCACCTGATCCACGAGGTGACCTCCCCGCAGGCCTTCACGCTGCTGCGCCAGCGGGGTCTGAAGCTGCGCCGTCCCGATCTCACCTTCGCGACCATCGACCATTCGAGCCCCACGCGCACCGAGCAGATCTTCGGCGGCGCACCCATCACCATCGAGTCGGCGGCGCGGCAGATCTCGCAGCTCGAGCGCAACTGCGCCGACTTCGGCGTGGAGCTGCTGGGGCTCAGGAGCGCGCTGCGCGGCATCGTGCACGTCATCGGGCCGGAGCTCGGCCTGACGTTGCCCGGCTGCACGCTGGTGTGCGGCGACAGCCACACCAGCACCCACGGCGCCTTCGGCGCCCTCGCCTTCGGCATCGGCACCACCGAGGTCGCGCACGTATTCGCCACGCAGTGCCTGTTGCAGCGCAAGCCCCGCACGCTCGCCCTGACGATCGAGCAGGCGCTGGCCCCGGGGGTGACCGCCAAGGATCTGATCCTCGCGATCATCAACCGCATCGGCGTCGCCGGCGGCACCGGTCACGTCATCGAGTACCGCGGGCCGGCCATCCGCGCCCTGGGCATGGAAGAGCGCATGACCGTGTGCAACATGTCCATCGAGGCGGGCGCGCGCGCCGGCATGATCGCGCCGGACGAGACCACTTACGCGTACCTCGAGGGGCGGCCGCGCGCCCCGCAGGGCGAGGCGTGGGCTGAGGCGCTGGCGCGCTGGCGCGCGCTGCCGAGCGATGCGGGCGCCGTCTTCGAGCGCGAGGTGACGCTGGACGCCGCGGCCGTGGAGCCGATGATCACCTACGGCACCCATCCGGGCATGTCGGTACCGGTCACCGGCTCGATCCCCGAGCGCAGCGCCGATCCGGTGTTCGAGCGCGCGCTCACCTACATGGGACTGCATGCCGGTGAGCCGATCGCCGATCGTCCCATCGACGTGGTGTTCATCGGCAGCTGCACCAACGGGCGGCTCACGGATCTGCGCGGTGCCGCGCGCCTGCTCGCCGGGCACAGGATCGCGCGCGGCGTGCGCGCGCTGGTGGTGCCGGGCTCGCAGCAGGTCAAGCGCGCCGCCGAGGCCGAGGGCCTGGACCGCATCTTCCTCGAGGCGGGGGCGGAGTGGCGCGAATCGGGCTGCTCGATGTGCCTGGGGATGAACGGCGACACCGTGGAGGCCGGCCAGTACTCGCTCAGCACCAGCAACCGCAACTTCGAGGGTCGGCAGGGCCAGGGCGCGCGCACCCTGCTGGTGAGTCCGCTGACCGCGGCCGCGAGCGCACTGCGCGGCCGGGTGACCGATCCACGCACACTCCTGGGTGGCTGACGCATGCAACCGATCCGACAGATCCGCTCGCGCACGGTGGCGCTGCCGTACACCAACATCGACACCGACCAGATCATTCCGGCGCGCTTCCTGCGCACCACGACGCGCGAAGGGCTCGGCGAGCACCTGTTCTCCGACTGGCGCTACGATCCCGGGGGTGCACCGCGCGCCGACTTCGCACTCAACGCGCCGGCGGCCGCCGGCTGCACCATCCTGGTGACCGGCCGCAACTTCGGTTGCGGCTCCTCGCGCGAGCACGCTCCCTGGGCATTGCTCGACTACGGCATTCGCGCCGTGGTGAGCAGCGGGATCGCCGACATCTTCCGCAACAACTCGCTGAAGAACGGCCTGCTGCCGGTGGTGGTGGACGAGGCGACGGCCCGCTGGCTGCTCGAGCATCCGGGCGAGACCGTGACCATCGATCTGGCCGAGAGCACGCTGACGTTGCCCGATGGGCGCAGCGCCCACTTCCCGCTGGAGGGCTTCGAGCGCTACTGCCTGATGAACGGCGTGGACGAGCTCGGCTTCCTGCTGTCGCGTGAGGCCGAGATCGACGCCTTCGAACGGCGGACCCACCGGTGAGGGCGCGCATCGCGGTCCTCGCGGGCGATGGCATCGGCCCGGAGGTCACGGTGGAGGCCGTGCGCGTGCTGCTGACGATCGCTCAGCGCCACCGGCACGAATTCCTGCTCTCCGAGGTGCCGTTCGGCGGTGCGGCCATCGATCTGCACGGCGATCCACTGCCCGCGCAGACGCTCGCGGCCTGCAGCGAGGCCGACGCCATCCTGCTCGGCGCGATCGGCGGACCGAAGTGGTCCGCGCCCGAGGTGCGCGTGCGCCCCGAGTCCGGTCTGCTGCGGCTGCGCAAGGCGCTGGGCGTATACGCCAACCTGCGCCCGGTCAGCGTGCATCCGGCGCTGCGCGGCGTGTCCACGCTGCGGCCCGAGGTCGTCGAGGGCGTGGATCTGCTGTTCGTGCGCGAGCTCACCGGGGGGATCTATTTCGGCGCCAAGACGCGCAGCGCCGTGCAGGCCAGCGACGTGTGCGAGTACAGCGCCGCCGAGATCGAGCGCATCGTGCGGGTGGCGGCGCGCATCGCGCGCACGCGCCGCCGCCGGCTGCTGTCGATCGACAAGTCCAACGTGCTGGAGACCTCGCGGCTGTGGCGCGAGGTGTGCGAGCGCGTGGTGCGTGCCGAATTCCCCGACGTGCAGCTCGAGCACATGCTGGTCGATTCCGCCGCCATGCACCTGATCCGCCGCCCGCGCGACATCGACGTGGCGGTCACCGAGAACATGTTCGGCGACATCCTCACCGACGAGGCCTCGATGCTGTGCGGCTCGCTCGGGCTGCTGCCCTCCGCCTCGCTCGGCGAGGGCACGCGCGGGCTGTACGAGCCGATCCACGGCTCCGCCCCCGATATCGCCGGCCAGGGCATCGCCAATCCCTATGGCGCGATCCTCAGCGTCGCGCTGCTGCTGCGGCACTCGCTGCAGCTCGAGGCGGAAGCCCGCTCGGTGGAGCTCGCCGTGCACCGCGCGATCGGCGATGGCGTGCGCACCCCCGACATCGCCGCTCCCGGCCACCGCCCCGCCACCACGCGCGCCGCGGGCGACGCGGTGATCGCCGCGCTCGGTTGAGCGCGCAGTGCGCGCGGTGAGCCCGGTGAGCCCGGTGAGCCCGGTGAGCCGTGAGCGCGCCGCGCTGGAACCGGGGCCGCGCCGGTGCTACGAATCGGCCGCCGCGAGCGGCTCGGCGGCCAACACGGGGCTGCGCCGGCGCACCAGCAGATAATAGAGCGAGCCCGCGACGATGATCCCGGCCTCAAAACTCAGGTCCGTCCCGCCCAGCAGCCTGACCATCAGCGGGCTCCTGTAGAGATCGGAATTGGTGCACAGCAGGCTCGCGGCGAGCCCCAGGACGAATGCCACCAGACCCGGCCAGAGCACTCCTCGGCGGTACCAGTAGGCCCCGGCACCCCAGTGCATGAGGTCCGCGCCCAGGTACCGCCCGTCGCGCAGGAAGTAATCGACCACCACGATCGCGATCCAGGGGCCGGTCCAGATCAGGATGTAACCGAGCCACTGCTCGTAGAGATCGAGCGCGTGTCCGTGCAGCAGCGTGAAGATACGGAACCCGAGCGTCAGCGCCGCGATCAGCAGCATCGAGCGGATGCGTCCGAGCGGCAGTCGCAGCGCCAGCAGGCCGAGCGCGGACGTGTAGCCGTTTGGCACGTTGCAGGCGATGCTTCCCAGGATCATCGCGAGCAGAAACGGCACCAGGTACCACTGCGGCAGCAGCCTCGGCAGATCGGCGACCGGGTCGGTCAGTCCACCGCGCACCGCGAGCGCGAACAGCACCCCGATCACCTCGACGAACACCAGCGCAACGAACTGACCCGCCGCGGCCGCAAACGCGATGCGCCGCCACGGGGTCGCGGCCGGCAGATACCGGCTATAGTCGGAAGCGAAGTTGGTCCAGGACAGGGGATAGGAGAACATCAGGCCGGTGACCAGCAGCCACGAGCCAAACGCGGCGTGCTGTTGCGCAATCGCGGCATGCCAGTCGATGCGCGGTACGACCAGCACCGCGAAGCCGAGGAACATCAGCACCAGCAGCCATCCCATATAGCGCTCGGCGGCGATGATGGTCGCATGCCCGTAGATCGCGATCAGCACTTCGGCGAGCAGCACGAGCAGCAACGCCGCGGTGTCGGTCACGAGTGTCGGCGGCAGCCCCGCGACATTCATGACCTTGGCCAGGCTTTCGGTCGCGACCACGGAGTTGATCGAGAACCAGCCGATCGCCGACAGCGTGCTGATGAAAATCGGCAGCACCGCGCCCAGCTGCCCGAAGCTCGTGCGCGAGGTGACGACGCCGGCCGTGCCGGTGCGTGGACCCATGATGCTCGCGAAGCCCACGACCGTGCAGCCGAGCAGGTTACCGACGAGAATCGCGCCGAGTGCCTGCGCGATCGACAGGCCCTGTGTGATCGCGAGCGCCCCGGTAACCACCACGACGTAGTTGATATTCGCCCCGATCCACAGCTTGAACAGCTCGCCCGGGGAGCCGTGGCGATCCGCGGATGGAATCGGCTCGAGCGCGTGCTGCTCGACGCTCCAGGGTCGATCTGCGGCAACAATGGCTTCGGTCATGGCGGCGGCACCTCGCGGCAACTCAATCGGGCATCGTCGACCAGTCGGGAGTCCAGCCCTCGGCACTCTGGCGGAACAGCGGACAGCGCAGCGGCGAGTGCACCAGCGCCGGGTAGCCGGCATCGATCGCCGCCAGCTTGTCGCTCCAGACACGCGTCTCGCGGATCGCCGTGACCACCCCGATCACCTGCGCACCGATCCGGCGCATCAGCGCGAGTTCGGCGGCGACCGTGCCGCCGGTAGAGATGACGTCCTCCACCAGCAGCACGCGGCGGCCGTCGAGCCGCTCGAGCAGCCGCGGGTCGATGTACACCGTCTTGGGCTGCACCGGAGTAGTGATCGAGTTCACCGGAATCGACAGCTCATCCTCGAACCAGAACTTGCGCGAATACGACAGCGGCACGAAATACCGATGGCCGAGCTTCTTCGCCACCGACGCTGCGAGCACCATGCCGAGAGTGGGCATGCCGACGACGACGTCGGGGCGCAGCGCCCGCGCGAGCTCCGCCATCGCGCTGCTGAGCCGGTCCTCGAGCTCGAATGAGTTCTCGGTGATGCACAGATACGCGATCGCGGTGTCCAGCGCCGGCGGCAGCGCCAGGAACGGCAACAGTACCCAGTCCCCGTCGGGCAGCCGGATCGGACAGACGTCGCGATACGGCGGCTCGGCTCGTGAGCCGAGCTCGGCGGCCGCGATGATGCGGTCGTGATACGCGCCCCGATTGCAGAAATTGAGCGTCATTGCGGATCGAGCGCCCGGTCCCGGGCGCTGACGGCAAGAATGCCGCGCTCGAGCAGCGCGCGACGCGCCTCGCGCGGTCCCCGCACCCGCACGGCGTGCAGGCCCGCATGCTCGGCCGCTTCGACGTTGAGCTGGTTGTCATCGAGAAACAGCACCCGGGCGGGCACGCAGCCCAATTCCCCGATCACATGATCGAACGCCTCGGCGTCCGGCTTCATGCGCCCGGTCAGATGCGAGACGAACCGGTGCTCCGGTGCGAACAGGGCGCCAAGCCCCATCTCGCCGGTGATCCGTGGCCAGTGCAGCGCGTTGCTGTTGGACAGCAGCGCGCGCACGTAGCGCTGCGGGATCTCCCGGATCAGCTCGAGCGCGCCGGGATACGGACCCGTCAGCCACCCCTCGAACGCCGCCAGCAGCCGCGGCGGCTCGATCTGCAGGTCGAACTCGCGCGCCAGCTCGCGCGCGAAGGTGGCTGCATCGCTCCCACCCGTCTCGAAGCGCCGCACGACCTGCGACTGCAGCCAACGACGCCAAAGCTGCTCCTCCGTGAGATCCCCGCCGAGCCAGCCGACCATCACTTCGATGCCCGACAGGTGCACCAGCACCCCCCCGACGTCGAACAGCACGACCTCGAAGCCGGTGTCGCTTCGCTGTGGCAGCGTCGAGTGGCTCACAACCGCCACCGCGCCAGTTGACGCGCAGGAAAGAGGATGGCAACGTCTCTCAAACCAGTGGAGTGACACTCGTGAGCGTTTCGGCGGCACCGGTACGAGGCAGGCAGCGGCGCAAGCGCGCCCGCCCCAGCGCCAAGAGCCGTGGCAGCAACGGTCTCGGCCCCGCCGAGCTCGGCCTCGGCGTGCGCCTCAAGCACGCCCGACTGGTGCGCGGCGAACGGATGCGCGATGTCGCGCGACGTGCCGACTGCTCGGTGAGCCTGATCTCGAAGATCGAGAACGACAAGGTCGTTCCGTCCCTGACGTTGCTGCATAAGCTGGTTGGCGTGCTCGGCATCAATATCGGCGCCCTGTTCGACAGGAGCGACACCCCTCCCGATATCGTGATGCGCAGTGGCGAGCGACCGATCATCGAGGTGCAGGATCGCACCCGCGGCAACGCGGGGGTCAAGCTGGAGCGCGTCGTACCCTACGGCAACGGCCACTTGCTCCAGGGCAACATCCATATCGTCGCGCCCGGCAGCGGCAGCGAGGGCGGCCTCGAGCACGAGGGCGAGGAAGTCGGCTTCGTGCTGCAGGGGACACTGCGCCTCACGGTCGATGGTGAGCAGTTCACCCTGCGGGTGGGTGACTCTTTCGTGTTCAATTCGGCGCGCGAGCATAGCTATTTCAATCCGGGCAGCACCGAGGCGCGCGTGCTGTGGATCAACACACCGCCGACGTTTTGATCTGCGCGGCCAGGCGGCGGCGCGCCGACCAGCGGCTGATCAGCTCGCGATACAGCTCGACCGACTGCTCGAGCCGGGCAATCGAGCACGACTCGTCGGTCTGATGCGCGAGCTCGGCATCGCCGGGCCCGAGAATGATGGTCGGGACACCGCCGTAGGCCGGGCTCAGATACGACGCATCGGTGAAATACGGCGCCCCGCGCGGCACCGGGCGCTCGCCGGTCCGCTCCTTGATGAGGTCGAACACCTCGATGACCCACGGATCACCCGGGTCGGTGAACAGTCCCTGCAGATCGATCATCGGCTCGACCTGCACTTCAGGACCGAGGAAGCGACGCATCTCGGTGAGCAGCGCCGCGTGCCGCTGGGCAGGCAGCGTCCTGACGTCGACCTCGAGTACCGCCTCGTCGGGCACCATGTTGACGTTGTGTCCGCCGCGCAGGGTGCCGACCGACAGGCTCGGCGCCCCGAGCTCGACCGAGCCCGTACGCGCAAAGCGATAGGTCTCGAGCTTGCGCACCACCTGCGCCGCCTTGTAGAGCGCATTGACACCCAGATGGGGCGTGGAGCCGTGCGCCGACACGCCCCGGGTGCGCGCGCGCAGCCACAGCGCGCCGCGATGCCCCAGCAGCGGATAGTTACCGGTCGGCTCGGCGACCACCACCGCCCCGGCGCGGCCGAGTGCCTGCCGGCTCGATGCGAGATACGCCGCCCCCTGACAGCCGGTCTCCTCACTGGCGGTGAACACCAGCGTCAGGCCCGAGCTGCCGCGCACGTACGCGGCCATATCGGTCGCCGCGATCACCATCGCGGCGATGCCACCCTTCATGTCCGAGGTGCCGCGCCCGTAGATGCGCCCGTCGTGCACTTCGCCGGCGAACGGATCGCAGCACCACGGCGTCGCCCCGAGCGGCACGGTGTCCAGATGTCCGGTCAGGCACAACGGCACGGTGTCGGCGGCGCCCTCGATGCGTGCCACCAGCGAGGTGCGCTGCTCGTGGTGTTCGAAAGTCCGGACCTCGAAGCCGGCGTGCTCGAGCCTGGCGGCCAGAAACTGCGCGCAGGAGCGCTCGGCGCCCGGTGGGTTCACCGTATCGAAGCGGACCAGTTGCCGCGTGAGCTCGAGCACCAGAGACGACATGCGGCTATTCCGGCAGCACCGCAATCGCCTCGGCCTCGATCAGCGCATCCGGATAGATGAGACCGGCGACCCGCACCGCCGTCGCCGCCGGTCCCGGCGCGACCAGGTACTCCATACGTACCCGTGTCATCCTCTCCCAGAAGCGCGTGACCTCATCGCCCTGTCCGTCGAACACATAATAGGTGTTGAGCTTGATCACATGGCGCCAGTCCGCCCCCGCCTCGGCGAGCACCTTGCCGATGTTGCGGAATACGTTGTGCGTCTGCGTCTCGATGTCGCCCTTGCCGAGGATGTTGCCGTGAGCGTCGGCCGACATCTGCCCGCCGACCACCACTACCCGGCCGACCTGCCAGCCCTGTGACATCGCGACCGGCATGTTCCAACACCAGTGATCGGCCGGTTCCAAACGCCGCGGTACGCGCGCCAGCGCCATGCGCCTACTCCGGAATCCAGGCCATGGCGCGGATCGGTGAGCCGGTACCAGCCCGTAACTTCAGGGGCAGCCCCAGGTAGTAGAAGCGCGTGCCGCAGAGCTCCTGCAGATTGGCAACCACCTCGGTGTTGACGATCTGGTACTCCCCGCAGGTCATGTGTCCCTGGTAGTCGTTGTCGTCGGTATGATCGATCGAGAGGTTGTCGCAGCCGATGTTGACGACTCCCAGTTCCGCGAGCCAGCGGGTCGCACCGCGATCGACGCCGGTGTAGTTGCTGACGAAATCCAGCGTCGGAAACGTGCGGGTGGAATGCCCCGTGTAGAGCATGGCGATGTCGCCTGGCCTGATCTGGATCGACTGCGCCGCGCAGGCCGCCTGCAGCGCCGCGGCGGTGATGTAGTCCGGATAGCGCACGTGACTGACATCGATACAGACCGCCTCGCCGTAGTAGTACTCGAGCGGCGTGTATTCGAGCGTCGGGGCCTGCGGGTCGTATTCGAACACCGCATCGGTGTGGGTGCCGGTGTGCTCGCTCAGCAGCCAGTTGTGCGCCTCGAAGCCCCGCTCGGTCTTCCACAGCTGCTTGTAGCGCTCGTGAGTCTGATTGGTCATGCGAAAAGGCCGCTGGTGTCCCGGCCAGATGGGCATGCCCTCGTACAGCTCGTGCGTCAGGTCGAGCATGCGAGCTCTGCGACCCTCGAGCAGCTTCGGGCCCTCCCGGTGCAGCAGATGCGCGCCGAGCTTGGGGCAAGCATAGATCCGGATCGGCTCCTCGGGCTTGCGTGTGGCGTTCATGGCAGTGCTCCTGCGTGACAAAAATCGCTAGGCGAGTCCGGCGGCCGCCTGCCAGGCGCGCACCCGTCCCAGTACCGCGTCCGCGCCCTCCCCGCCCTCGGGCAGCGCCGCGCACCAGCAGCGCACCGCCTGCGCCGCCAGCGGCATCCAGCGCGCGACGACGCTGCCGAGCGCCGCGCGGTTGGGCGCGTGCTTGAACGCATGCAGCGCGAGCGCCTGCGTCCAGCGTCGTGAGCGCTCGGCGTCCTGAAACTGGGCATCGAGCAGCATCGCGAGCAGCGTGTCGCCGGCCGCCCGCGCGGCGGGCTTGACGGCACGGCAGAAGGCCTCGTCGAACGCAAGCTTGGCGACCGCGTTCATCGCGAACAGATGCTCGCCCCAGTCGTAGGTTGCCAGCACCTTCTCGAACAGCTCGCGCCACGGCTGCCAGACCGGAGCATCCTCCCAGCTCGCCCGTTCGGCACCAAAGCCCGCATCGGCATACGCGATCTGCAGCTCGCGCGTGCGGTAGGCGAGGCGCGACACCCAGCGGTAGGCATCGCCTTCCTGAAACACCGCCGCGTTGGTAATGGTGCTGGCCGGCGCCATCTGCACCATGTAGGCCGCGCTCATCTGCATCGCATGCAGCGGGTAGCGCGCCGGCGTATAGCAGCGACGCAGGAAATCGCGCCACGGCGCCTGCAGCCTCAGGTCATGCCGTTCGCGTGCATGCTCGCTCAGCAGGCCGTCGACGTAGTCCTCGTGCGCGTCCTGCGCGAGCGTATAGCGGCGGTAGATCATCTCATCGGGGTCACGAAAGCCGTCCCAGTCCGGATGCTGCAGCACGCTGCCGCCGACGTGCCGGCGGTACCAGTCGTTCATGAACAGCGACGGCGCGAGCTCGTAGGCGGCCTGCGGATTGCGCGTGCGCGAATGCAGATCGACGCTGACCACCTCGTACTCGGTGGGCTTGCGACGCGTGCCGGCGAACGTGCTCCAGGTCTTCAATCCCTGCTGCGCAGTGTTCATGTGTCGCTCCCGATGACCGCGCTGGTTTCCGACTGCCCCAGCACGAAACGCACGCTATCGGTGCCGGTACGGATGTAGCCTGCAAAGCTCGGCATATGAATCTCGAGCTCGCGCAGCTCGAACGGGCGGCCCAGATGCCGCTCGACGGTCTCGCGGCGGATCACGCACTCGCCACCGACCTTGACCCTCACGTATGAGGCGCGCGATTCGATGATGATCGGCTTATCCGCGTTGTCTTCACGAATCGCCTCGACCACGGCATCCGCGATGTCCCCTGCGCGCAGCACCGGCCCGGTATAGCGCTGCAGGCTCATGAGTGCGCCGTCTGCATTGGGCTCTCGACCGGCACGGGCGCCGGACTCTCGAGCCAAACCTGCACCTCGTCGTTCTCGACCCGGCACGCGAACCCGCGCAACCGGCAGTCCTGCGGATTGATCCCGGCGCCGCTCAGCACGTCGAAGCGCCAGCGATGCGCGCGGCAGGTCAGCGTGCCCTGGCTCAGGGTCCCGGTCTCCAGCGGCCAGTGCTGATGCGGACAGCGTGCATCGTAGATACGTACCTCTCCCGGACCTACGCATACCACCAGCAGCCGCTGCGTGCCGAGCTCGAAGGCCGCCATGTCGCCCTCCCACACATCGTCGAGGCCGCAGACGCGGTGCCAGCTCATCGGCTAGCCTCTCGTGGCATCCACGGCCGTCGCCATCGGCTGACGCAGGATCTCGATGGTCTCCATCTCGATGAATCCCGCCTCCTGCAGCGTGAGGTCCGGGCGAAGAAACGCCTCGGCGCCCGCCCGCCGCACGCGCAGTACCTCGTTGGGCGCGAGCTCGGGCACCACGACGCCGGCGAGCGCATCGGCCGCGGTGTGCGCGATCTCGGCCATGGTCGCCGAGGGCCGCACGAACAGTACCTTGAGCCCGTAGTCACCCTCGAAGCTGCACACCAGCGCAAACTGCTCCATCGGCCGCTGCCCGTTCAGCCGGCGCTGCGGCGCCGCCCCAGCGGCGCCTCGGCACTCGCAGCACGCCGCTCCTGCGCCCAGCGATACCCCTGACCGTCGGTGCCGCGCTCCTCGGGAGCCATGTGCATGTACTCGAGCACCTTGTCCACGGGCACCATGCCCCGCACGACGCGGTCGATCAGGCTCAGATGCCCCGCGTACCGCTCGGGCTCCTGCTCGAAGATCCAGCGATCGACCTGCGACTGGAAGTGATAGCGCCGGCCGTTGCGATCGAGCGTGTAATCCCTGACATTCCATCGCTGCCCAGGCACTCCCGTGAGCTCGAAGCCGTGCATATTGCAAAGCATCGGCAGGCAGTTCGGCTGCGTTCGCTCATAGCGACCGCTCGCCACGTTCTGCGCGATCACATCCCAGACCTTGCCGAAGGTGGCTCCCCAGCCCGGATACTTCATCTCGAGCCACTCCCGCTCCGCCGGCCCGGTGGCGGCCACCGGGTGCCACCACTCGGTTGCGCGGTACAGATATACGCCGATGTGCTGCGCATGGTGGAACACGTCGATGTCCTCGACGAACAGGTCCCAGTACCACGGTCGCTCGAGCCCGATGTCCAGGATCTTCGTCATGAACTGATCCATGACCCACTCGTGCATGAACTCCTTGAAGGAATATTCGCGATTCTCCAGCGGGGTGTAGTAGTCCATGCAGATGCCCGACAGCGCCGAGAACTGCTTCCAGCAGCGCCAGAACGAGATGTCGACCAGCTTCTGCGCCTCGGCCTTGAGACCGCTGTCGATCAGGATGCGCAGCAGCGGTTCGCCGATCTGCGCATGTCGCGCCTCATCCGACTGGATGGTCTGCAGCATGGTGGCGAAGCTGAAGTCCCCGTAGTTGGCGGCATCCGCCGACAGCGCCACGAACTGCAGGTTCGTGAATGCGGTCTCGAACGCGAAATTGGTCATGATCGCGGCACTCACCACATCGCGCGTGTGCTCGATGTCATCGAACGTGTGCCGCTCGCTGATGATGACCCAGTTGTTGGTACGCGGAGCCTTATGCGCCCAGTCGAAGCTGCGCGAGCGGCTCAGGTACTCGTAGGCGAAGTACAGATGCAGCTGCGAATGACGCGTCTCGTCCAGGCTGCCGAAGGTCGCCATGTTGCGCATGCCCGCTGCGCGTGCGAAGCGCGTCATGCGCGCGAACGCCGAGATGGAGTTGTACTCGAGAAAGCTCGCCGCGCCGAAGTGCAGCTGCAGCAGCGCGCGCCAGCCCGGCTCGGCATTCTCGTAGAGCTTCGAGCGCGCCAGCGCCGCCTGCACCGAATAAGCCCCGAAGTCCTTCTCGCGCTGCGTGCGCACGTACTCGCGATAGGTAACCTTGTAGGGCTCGTCGAAGCTCTGCATCTTTGCGAGCGGCACGTGCAGACGATCGGTGAGCTCCGGCGGAAACAACTGCTCTTCGGTCACGTAGCGCGGCGTCCAGTTGGTATCGCGCGCGATGTCGTACCAGTCTTCGGCCTTCAACGACGACATATCGGTCCCCCGGCCAGCGCCCCCGAGCACCTCGATGACACATTCAACTCGACGACAATATTTGTCAACTGCGTTTCCGCCCAAGCAATCGGCGTGCCACAGCCGCACGCGGCGCCTTGCAGCTATCTGGAGCGCCCCGCCGGATGAGGAGTGCGCGCGCGTGGCATCACACGGCACCAAATGCGATCGGGTGGCGAAAGTATTTGCGCCAAAACGGTGCCGTCGCGACGCCCACCCGCGCCGCGAGCCCAGCCGCGAGCCCAGCCGCGAGCCGGGCCGCGGGCCCGGCCGCGGGCGACGCGGTGAGCGCCGCGCCCGGTTGAGCGCGCGGTGGGTACGCAGCCGGACGCGCCGGTCAGGACGCGAGAATCGACAGCGGCTCGGACAGCAGCGACTGCGGCTCCTCGTCCGTCAGACGCAGCGGCTGGCCCGCGAGCAATCGGCGGCACTGCGCCGCCGGTGCGGGCCTCGCGAACAGATAGCCCTGCGCCAGCCCACAGCCGAGCTGGCGCAGCTTCTCGAGCTGTTGCCAGCCCTCGATGCCCTCGGCGACCGTCTTGATGTTCAGGTGGCGCGCCATGGCGATGATCGCCCCGACGATGGCCAGGTCGCTCATGTCGGTCACCAGATCGCGCACGAAGCTGCGATCGATTTTCAGATAGTCCACGTGCCAGCGCTTGAGGTAGCCGAGGCTCGAGTAGCCGGTGCCGAAGTCGTCGATGGCGATACTCACACCGAGCTCGCGCAGCTGCGTGATGGCGTCGACATGCGCGCCCCCGCCGCGGCTCTCGCGCCGCTCGAACATGGTGCTCTCGGTGAGCTCGAGCTGCAGCAGCCCGGGACTGACGTCGTGGGTGCGGGTGAGCGCCTCGATCCGGTCGCGCAGGTTGGAGCGCTGCAGCTGCACGGCCGAGATATTCACCGCGATCGGCACCAGGGTCGCCCCCTCGTTGCGCCAGTAGCCGATATCCTCAAACACCCGCTGCAGCACGAACTCGCCCACCGGTACGATCAGGCCCGTTTCCTCCGCCACGTCGATGAACCGGTAGGGCAGGATGAAGCCGCTCTGGCTCGGGTGTTTCCAGCGCAGCAGCGCCTCCAGGCCCATCACGCGATTGGTGTGGATGTCCACGATGGGCTGATAGTGCACGTCCAGCTGGCGCAGCTCGAGTGCGTTGCGCAGGCTCGCCTCGATCGCCACGCGCTCGCGCAGCTTGCGTGCCATGATCGGGCTGAACAGCTGAAAGTTGTTGCGGCCGCGATCCTTCGCCTGATACATGGCCGTGTCCGAGTGGCGCAGCAGCTCGCCCATATCCGAGCCGTCGCGCGGGAACAGACCGACCCCGATGCTCGCCGTGGCCACCAGCGGCCGGCCATCGACGATGATGGGAGCGCTGAGCGCCAGGTTGATGCGCGCGGCCATCTCGCTGATGACATCGGTGTGCTTGATCGCCTGCAGCACCACGATGAACTCGTCTCCGCCCATGCGCACCACCATGTCCTCGGCTCTCACCGTGGCACGCACGCGCTCGGCGACCTTCTTCAGCAGCTTGTCGCCGGTTTCGTGACCGCGCGAGTCGTTGATGTGCTTGAAGCGGTCCAGGTCCAGAAACAGCACCGCCAGCATGCTGCCGCTGCGCTTGGCGGCCTCGATCGCTCCGGGCAGATGGTGGGCCAGATACAGTCGGTTCGGCAGCCCGGTGAGCTGATCATGATGCGCCAGGTGATCCAGATGCTGCTGCTTCTCGAGCAGCTGCTCCTCCACCCGGCGGCGCAGCGATACGTCGCACAGCGTGAAGGCGAGCAGTGCGCGCGTGCCGAGCTGCACGCGAAACCCGGTCACCTCCACCTCCGCGCACTCCCCCCCGCGGCAACGCTGGTGCAGCTGCAAAGGCAGCCTGGGATCCGGGTCGCGCAGTCGCGCCAGATCGTCGGGCTGCATGTGCTCCGCATCGAACAGCTGCGGCAGCATCATGGTGCGCAGCTCGGCGAGCGCGCAGCCGCTGCTCTGCTGCAGGGAGGAGTTGGCGTCGACGATGCGCAAGCTGCCGGCGTCGGCGAACAGCATCCCGTTGGGCGACTGCTCCAGGGCCGCGCGGCAACGTGCCGACTGCAGGTTGAACAGGCCGCGCCGCTGGGCAAGCCACCACACCAGCGAACCCGTACCCGCCGCCAGCGTCACGCCCGAGACTGCGCCGATCAGCCACATGGCCGACGGTATTCCCGGCGCGTGTGCGGCGCCCGCAGGCTTGCGGCGCTGAGCGCCCGGGATCGTTGCACGTTGGCTCGTTGCACGTTGGCTCGCGGCACGTGGGGTCGCGCCACGTCGTCCCTGACGTGTCGGGCCCATGCTCCCTGAATCAGTCCAGCGTTCCCCGGGGCCCGGGCCGCATCGAGCGGCATCAACGACTCCGGCAGCATAGTTGTGCGAATCGGTGAGAGTCTGGCCCAGAGCGCCGCGCAGCGTCATGGGCGCGGTGCACACTTCTGGCGCTGACAGGCACCCGCGGCGTGGTTTGCGCCGCACCGCGCCGCTCGGTTCGAGCGGAAACCTGCGCGGCCGGCGAAATCATTTTGCATAACATACCGGCACGTCCGCGGCGCCTCCGGCGCTGCTCGGCAGCGCGCGCCGGGCGATGAAGCAGCCGCAGACCGGCACCTCGGGCAGCGATTCGTGCAGCCGCCGCTCGCAGCAGCGGTAGTGCTTGCCGGTGGTGAGCACGTCATCGAACAGCACGATGCGCGAGCGCAGCGGTCGCGCCGCGAGCTCGCGCTCCTCCAGGTGGATCAACCCCAGCAGTGCCGGGATGGGCAGCCGCCGCGTGCCTCGATGATCCGGCGCCGTGCTGCGCGTCTGGCGCAGCAGCCGCCGCACGTCCAGGTCGTAACCCGCAAACGCCCGCTGCAGCGTGCGCGCCAGCCGGTCATCGTAGTCGGGCGCGCCGGACGCGGCCGATGGAGGAATGGGCACCCACGTGGCCGCTTCCACGAACGCGCGCCGCGCGCCCGCGCGCAGCGCCGCGGCGATCTGCTCGATGGCGCATTCCTTGTAGTGCAGACGTACTGCGCTGGCGGCCGCCACCGTCGGCGGGCACTTGAAGTTGCCGATCAGCCGGCGTATCGCGCCGCTGCTGCCACCCCCGCTGCCGGCGCTGTCGCTGGCGCTGTCGCTGCCGCCGGCGCCGGCGCTGGCGCCACCCGGGCTGCCACCGGCGCGATATCGGCCCGGGTGATACTCGAACAGGTAGCGGCAATCGTCCGCCGCGAGCAGATGCGCGTGCTCGCGTCGCCGAGCCGCGTCCAGACAGCGCAGAGCGCCTTGCACCATGGCCGCCCGGCCGATCGAGCTGGCGTGGCGTGGTGCTCAGGTCGGCACGAGGCGCACGCGCCGCCAGCAGTTGGAGGAGGCGGTCTTCAGGTACCCGGCCAGATCCGGCAGCTGCTCGAGCTCCGAAGCGAGCACCGCGCTCTCCACCAGCCGCTGCTCGCTGACCTGCATCGAGCGGCGCAGCGCGGGCCCGCCCGCCAAGCCGTGACGCTCCCGGCCGTGTGAGCGCTGCCGGCGGATCACCTCGCGCTCGCCGATCAGGCGTGCGGCGAACTGCGAGGTGCCACCGTTCTCGCTGCCCGAGCAGCGCAAAATCAAAGTGTTGCCACAATTTTCCACAATCGTCTGAGCCTCGGGGCCATAGGCGCCGGACACCTGCGCAATCGATTGCAGGGCAAGCACGCAGCGGCCCCCATACTTTCGCAGCCGCGCGAGCGCATCCTTCAGACCGTCAATTGCGCCGAGCGCGTCGAGTTCGTCCACGATGAACCACAGGCGCTGGTCGACTCCCTCGGCGCCGTCCAAGGCCTCGAAGATCGCCAGCCGCAGCCACGCCGCGATCAGGGTGCGCAGCGCAGCGATCTGGCCGGCGCGGTAGGGAATGAACAGTGCGCCGCGACCGGATCGGACCCAGGCGCGCACCGAGAACGGGGCGGCGCGCTGTGCCCGCACGTATTCCAGGCCGGCGAGAGCCGAGCAGGCCACCGAGCGGATCGACCCGAACATACGAGCGTTCTCAGGTTCCAGGAACGTCTGCGCGGGTGTGTCGCGCACCACGAGCCGCAGCTCCTGCGTCGCGGCCGCCGTGAGCAACCGCCACAGCTCCGACAGGCACGGCGTGCCGCGCCGGCGGCAGCAGCGCAGCAGCGCGCACAGCAGCGTGCGCGCATAGCCGCGCCATTCGCGCGCCGCCCCCTCCGGACCCTCCGCGATCAGGGCGCCGGCCAGCTGATCGACGTCGAAGTCGCTGCACAGCTCGGCGAACGGGTCCCAGCAGGCCGAGCCCGGCTCGAAGGGATTGAGAATCGCATCGGCGCGGTAGCGTTGCGCGAAGCGCTGCAGGTAAGCGCCGTCGGGGTCGCTGACCACGGCGCGATCCCCGCGTCGCAGCGCCGCGCCGAGCAGCTGGCGGATGGCGGTGGACTTGCCCGTGCCGGTGGTGCCGATCAGCTTGAAGTGCCTGGTCTCATCCGCCAAAGTGATCGGCACCGCCGCGAGCGCGAGCGCACGCGCGCGGCGCCCGGCACCTCGCAGGGGCCACACCGGCGGCGGTCCACGCCGCACCAGCGCGCCGCGCTGGTGGCGCACCTGCGCACGGCGATCGCGGGCAACGCCCGCCAGCGCCGCTCCCAACGCTCCCACGACCAGCGCGCCGGCCAGCAGCGACACCGACCCCGAGCCGAGGGCCGCGGCGCAGGCCGCCGACAACCCACCGCACGCGTACATCGCGTCAGTACCCCTTGACGATGAGGTAATCGGCCGCCTCGCCGTAGGCGGGCGCCTGGCGATCCACGCGCACGCACAGGCGGCGTGCGCCGCCGCAGCGGCGCAGTTGCATGCGTCCCCCGCTGGCCGCGAGCGCCGCGACCCCCGCGCTCAGCTGCGCGCGCTGCGCGCGCAGCGCCGCCAGCTGCTCACCCGAGGGCATCAGTCTCCACAGAACCAGCAGCAGCGCGAGGGCCGAAAGCGCCGCGCACAGTGCGACCGTGGCCACCATATGCCGTCGAGCCCGCTGTTGTAGCTGGGCGAGCGCGTCGGCGGCCCGATGCGCCTCGCCCGCCAGCGCACCGCATTCCGCGATGAAGGTGCGGCGAATCTCCTCGCGTACCACCGAATCCAGGCCCTGAGTGTGCGCCTCCAGGCGCGCCAGCGTGTCATCCGCGAACTGCTGGTGCCGCTGCGCGGTCTGCAGCAGCAGGCCGAAGCGCGCGCTCCAGCCCGCCGACGCTTCGGGCCACGCCTGCGAGGCGGTCTCCGACGGCGCGGACATCTGCTCTGCCGCCGCGGGTTGCACCGCAGCCCTCATGCTGCGCACTCCGGCGGCGCGGGCGCGCCGCGCTTGCGCATCGGCTCGTACCAGATCTCGCGGATGAAGCGCTCATGCCGACGCGTATCGAATTGGATGACGACGTCGACCAGCCGGTACAGCAGCGCCTTGATGTCGGCGCGTGACAGCTCGCGACCTGCGGGATTGAGCTTGACCAGCAGCACCAGCTGCTCGAACGCCAGCTCGGCACTGGTCGCATGCACGCTGGTGATGGAACCCGGATGTCCGGAGTTGACGTTGCGCAGATAGTCGAAGGCCTCGTCGGCGCGCAGCTCCGCGAGCAGGATGCGGTCCGGCTTCATGCGCAGGCAGGCCTCGAGCAACTGGCGGGCGGTGACACGCGCCATGCCCTGGCCGTCCTTGGAATAGAACAGGCGCACGTGATTGGGATGGCGATCCAGGGCCAGCTCCGGGGTATCCTCGATGGTGATGAGCCGCTCCTCGGGCGCGATCTCGCGGATCAGCGCCCGCGTCCAGGTGGTCTTGCCCGAGCCGGTCGCGCCGGAGACCAGGATGTTCCTGCGGGTCCGTACCGCGAGGCGCATGAACTCCTCGAGCTGTCCGGCCGCGAGCAGGCTCGACAGCTGCGCTTCGAGTGGATCGCGGCCGTCGCTCGCGCGCTGCGCATGCGCGAATATTCCGCGGTGTGCCAGCTCCTGCACCGACCAGTGGCGCCGTGGCGGCCGGCGGATGCTGATCGCGATGCTGTCCGGCCAGGTCGCCGGCGGCAGCACCAGCTGCACGCGCTCCCCGCCCGGCAGGCAGGCGGACAGCAACGGCGAGGTTTCATCGACGCGCTGGCAGGTGAAATTCGCCACCAGCTTGGCAAAGCGCAGGCACCAGTCGAAGTCCAGCTGCGGCAGTGGCTCGTACCGCCAGCCCGCGGTGGTCTCGAGGAATACCCCACCCGGTCGGTTGACGCACAGCTCGGTCACCTGCGGACTGTCCAGAAACGGCCGCAGCGCCTGCAGCGTCAGCTCCAGCGCCGAGGGCTCACGCTCCGATGACACGGACGGCGCCCCGGCGGCGGGGTCAGCGAGCGGCACCGGCCGGACGTAGCTCATAGACATCGTTGAAATCCACATCCCGGGCAACCAGCACCTGGATGCGATCGCCATTCGCCTTGCGCACGGTCGGCGGGATGGCCACGGTGCTCCTGAGCACCTCGGTCATCACGTCCTGAGATGCGCCGGGGTTGTAGATCACCGTTCCACTGTTCTGGCTGGAAGCCTGCACGCCGGCCTGCACCGCGCCATCTATGGTGGAGACCAGGATGGCGGCCCCGAAGCGCTCCCAGAAATGCCGCTGCACCGTGCCCGGCAGCCCTGCTCGTCCCAGCTCATCCGCGCCGGGCGATTCGAGCGGCACGATCACTCCGCGGGGCGTGCGCGCCTCGCTCCACAGCACGTACACGCGTGCCGAGCCCTGCTGAACCTGCCCCTGGGTCTCGCCCACCAGCTCGGTGCCGCGCTCGAGCAGCACCACGCGTCCGTCGGCGCCGAAGGTGTCGGTGGCCGTCAGACACCGGGTCATGCCCGGCAGGGTCGAATCGATCGCGGTCTCCAGTGTGCAGTCGATGGACGTGCCCTTCGGCAGCACCAGGCTCTGTCGGCCCAGCAGCCGCGCCGCCGTCGGTGCCGCCAACGGGGAGGACAGTCCCACCGCGGGTCGCGCATCCGCGCCGGCCGCCATCGCAGCACCGCCCGGACTCGCCGCCGCGCCTGGCATGACGGCAACCGCCGTCTCGCCCGACGCCAGGGCCTCGCCCGCCGGGGAAGTTGACTCCTGTGATGCTCCCGTCGGAGGCTGCGGGCCGGATAGCGGCACGTATACCGTCCCGGACAGCCGCCGGTCGCGCGCCGTTGCGGCTCGTGCGGGCTGCACCGCGGGCACGGGTAGCGCATGCACGCCGCCGGCGGCCTCGGCCAGCGCCGGCTCGAGGGCGAGGGGCGCGATGGAGGGCAAGGCCGCCGGCAGCGCAGCCGCCGGCAGCGGCGCAGCGGGCAGCGCGGCGCCGGCCGCCGGGCTGCGTGCGATCATCCCGGCGGCGCCCGCGCTCGCCTCCTGCGCGCCCGCCGGCTCTATGGGCCCGAGCGGCGGCAGCTTCATCTCGGTGCTCGCCTGACGGGCCGGCCCGGCCTCGAGCTGCTGCCGCGATCGGCTGCCCCGACCGATCTGGTGCCCGTAATACCAAAGCAGCAGTCCGCCTCCGACCAGCAGCATCACGCCCATCGCCAGCCAGTTGCTCAGACGCGCCTGCAGCGACAGAGTACGTGCCACCACGGGCAAGGCGCGCTCTCCGGCAATGCCGGCGATATCCGCCCGCAGCCGCTGATCGGCGGGCCCGGCTTCAGCGCGTGGCGTCATCGGTGCTCCCGCGCAGGCGGCGCTCGACCTCGGGCGAGAGCGTCTCCGACGGCAGCGCCACCCCGCTGCCGGCAAAGCCGCGATTGACGATGCAGCCGGTCAGCCGGCCACGGCGCAGCACGAAGCGCTTCGCGATCCGGTGCACGACGATCTCGTCGCGGTCGACGTGAAAGTTGACCAGTGACTCGCTGCCGTCGTCGTTGCGCACGAACACGGCCGGCAGCTCGGCACGGGGCCCGAAGCGCAGGTGCGTCTGCACCCCGTCATCCCAGGCGGACAGCGGCTGCAGCTCCGGACGCCCGCAATACCAGTAATCCGTGTTGCGGCGACGCCCGGCGTCGGCGCGCGCCAGCTCGGCCTGCACCGAGGCCGCGCGCGCCGCGCGATCCGCGCTCGCAGGCGCCGAGTTCGCCGCGGGCGCCGGATAGACGAAGCGCAGCGCATAGATGACATCGTCCGCCTCCGCGCCGGCCACGCTCGGCAGCACCTGGTATTCGAAATGGTAGATGCGCCGCGTGGTGAGCACGGTCAGGTCGGTGCGCACGTCACGCGCGCGCGGCTTGATGAACAGGTGATTGCCCGCGGCCATGAACACCAGGCCGGCCGCATCGCCGACGCCCACGCCGACGAAGTGCTCCCCGCTCTCGAATTGCAGGTCGATCTCGTAGCCGACGCGTCCCGGCAGGCGGTAGACCTCGTCGACGCTGTAGAGCACGGTGCGCAGGCGCGGATCCGCCGCGCCGGCCACGAGCGGCAGCGCCGACAGCGCGCACAGCAGCAGCGGCGCGAGGGCTCTCATGGCGACGTACGGCTCACGGCCCCGGGCGCGGCGGCCGCATCCGCCTGCGGCTCGTGCGCAACCTCCGGCTCGGAGATGAACTCGACGACCTTGAATCCGAGCGGATTCCAGCGCCGTACGCTCGGGTCCTGCGACGGAGTCGCATAGGCGTACTGCAGGGTCGCGATCCAATGCGTCAGCTGCTGCTGTGCGCCGTTCGACGCGTGCTCGATCTTCAGGTAGCGCACCTGCGCCAGGTCGCCGAGTCCACTGGCACGCTTGAAGAAGCTGACCGACTCGATCTGCACGGACACGCTGCTGCCGTCCCGATGCACGTTCAGCGGAGACAGGGGATTGCTCCGGTTCCACTGTGCGTACCAGGCCTGGTTACGCTGCGCCGTATGAAACGCCCCGCATTCCTCGTAGTCGCTCTCCGCGGTCGCATAGTTGAAGCGCTCGCACACCTGTACGTAGTGGGTCAGAAAGTAGCGCGTGACCGACTCCGGCAGACTCATCCGGCCGGCGTACACCGGCACCACGTCGACGACACCGCTGCTGTCGTCCACACGGATGACGAACGGTTCGACCCGCTTGAGCGGCATCAGCAGCAGCAGCGCGAGTGTGGCGGCCAGTGCGCAGACCCCCGCCGCCGTGGCCACCCGCCAGGCGCGCCGCCTGCTCTGCTGCCACTCGGCGATGCGGTCCCGATCCCAGGCGCTGGCCTCCTGGAAGTAGGCGCTCAGGCCCGCCGCTGCGTGCGCCTGGGCGCGCCCGCGACTCGCCGACTCGCGCTCCACCTCGCCGGCGACCTCACCGGCAGCCTCGCCCTGCCCCGCCGCGCCGCTCTCGAGCCCGCGATCGTCCGCGGTCAGGCTCACGTGCTCGCCGCCTGCAGTGCTCACGGGCGCTGACCCGCAGGTACGGCCGCCGGCGCGGCTGCGAGCCGATTGATCGGCCGCAGCCGCGCATCACACTGCGCCGGCTGCGCGGCACAGCCGCCCAGCAGCAGCGGTGCCGCGATGGCTGCGAGTGCCACGATGACCGCGAGCCTGCTCATGCGGGATCGCGCCAGGAGGGGACCTCGCCGCGGACCCGCAGGGAGTCGGCGGCGTCGCCCGCCAGTGCCGCGCCGGTCAGTCCCGCCAGCTGCGTGGCCCCCGAGGTCATACGACCGATGCCCCACTGCACGCCGCGGCTCACCAGCCCGAAGCTACCGAGCGCGAGGCCGCCGGCCAGCGCGGCGGCGATCGGCATGATCTGGCGCAGCAGCAGAAACACCAGCGTGGACATCAGCACCATGTCCAGCGCATCGACGGTCAGCAGCGCCGCACCGCGCGCCGCAGTCTGTGCCGCATAGGACTGCACCACATGCAGCAGCAGTGCCGCCACCAGCACCGTGAGGATCGTGATCAGTGCGTAATTGGCGAGCTGCCCCACCCAGGCCTCGAAGTAACGGCGGGTGCTGTCGAACAGCAGCATGACGATGAACAGCGGCCCGATGGCCAGGAGCACCGAGGCTGCGATGCTCGACAGCGCGATGAGGAACATGGCATACACGCACAGCATGCCGATCAGCAGCCACACGACCGCTCCGGCCAGATAGAAGCCGAAGTCGCTGCCGAGCACACCACCCTTGTCCCAGAGCCGCTCGGCCACTGCGCCGCCCTGCTGCCAGATGGCATCGATGGTCCCGACCGGATCGGAGCTGCCTACCAGCGCCGAGGCGAGCTCGGCAGGCGCGGAATAGAAGGTGTCCACGATGACCGTGTTGTACAGCCACAACCGCAGTGCCACTCCGAGCACCACCGCCAGCACGATGATGCGCTTCAGCCCCGTGACGAATGGCTCCTGCGTGCGCCCGCTCATCTGAAGATAGCCCCAGACCATCACGTACAGCGTGGCGAGCACCACCACCGCGGGCTCGAGCGCCGCGGCGGCCAGGGCGGTGGTGTTGCCGATGTAACCGGTCAGCTGCCCCGACAACCAGGACCAGAAGGTTTGAAAGAATCCCATCGGGGTCGCCTCGGCAAGCGCTACATCGACGATGGCGAGGGCTCGAAGCGACTGGCGAAACTTCCCTGTCCGGCGATCACCAGCTCGCGCTGGCGCTGGCTGACCGCCCACTGCTGCGCCTGCGCCGCCTGAAACAGCACCTGCAGCTTGGTCTGCTCGTTCTGCAGCATGCCGCGCTCGGTTCCGAGCGCAGCCTGCAGCTCCAGGATGCTTTTCTGGTCCGCCGCGGCGCCGATCGCGGCACCCAGCTGCTGGACGTCACCGAAGCGGCCACTGGCGTTGCCGAGCGCCTGCTGCGCCAGTGCCTGCAGCAATGCCACGGATTGGCGCGCGGCCGTGATGATGCCCTGCTCCTCGCCGGACAGTGAGGCGAGCTGCGTGCTCGAGAGCACCGCGTTGCCGCCGATCTGGGCGTTTACGTCAGCGCTGAGGCCCGTGAAGCTGCCTGTCCCCTGCATGGCCGCGATCAGCTGGCTCCAGTCGGAGGGCAGGTAGTTCGGATTGGCGCTGCTCAGCAGCCGCTGCATGTCGCGGCTTCCGGTCATGGACTGGTACAGGCTCTGCGCCTGCGCCAGCTGCGAGCGCGCGTTGGTGAGCTGTTGCGAGAGCACCTGCACCTGCTGCAGCAGCCGCGAGAGCGCAGCCACGTCGATGACCGCGAGCTGCGCGCGCGCGACACGAGCGCTCAGCACTGCCGCCATCACACACACGATCAGCGCGCAGCGCCCGAGACATCGCCGGCGCGGCCCTGCCCGACCGCCGCCGCTGCCGCTGCTGCCGCCACCGCCGCCGCCGCCGCTGCTGCTGCCGCCGCCGCCGCCACCGCCGCCGCCGCCGCCGCTGCTGCCGCCGCCGCCGGCATCCATGCTCATGCTCATGTTCACGCCCATTCCCGTTTCCATGCCCAGGCTCGCTCTCGAGCTCAGGCTCCGGCCGGACCGGCGAGCGAGCCGCTGTGCGCCGTATCGACCGGCGGCACCCGCTCCGCGAGCAGCGCCGGCAGCCACTGCGACGGGTCGCTTCCATGCCGGTGAATGTGTGCGCTCATGCGCGATACCTCCGCGGCGCGTCCCGAGATCACCCGCAGCTCCGCATCGAACCCCTTGAGGTCCAGCTGCGCCACGATGCTGTGGTGTCCCTGCTTGATCAGAAAGGAGCGCGAGCCCGGCTCCAGGCGCTCCTTGATGAGCCGGAATTCGCGCTCGGTCAGTCCGAAGCCGCCGGTGTACTCCTCCAGGCTGGCGTCCGGATTCGGGAAAAACACCTTGGTGGCCGTCTGCTCGATGATGGTGCGGCTGATCGGACTGTCGAGCACGTCGCTCGGACTCTGCGTCGCGAGACACATCACCCCATTGAGCTTGCGCCAGGTCTTCGGTCCGTCCTTGGCGAAGCTCTCGAATGCGGGATCCGCGATGAGACGCCAGAACTCGTCCATCCAGCACACCAACCGCCTGCCGTCGAGCAGGCGGCGCACCAGATGGAACAGATACAGCGTCACCGGTACGCGCGTGGCTTCGTTGTCGAGAAACTCGGTGACGTCGAAGCCGACGATGGTCCGTCCGGCGAGCCGCTGCACGACCGAATCCTCGGGGTTGTCGAATACCCAGGCGTAATCGCCACGCGCGCTGCCGCACCAGCGCGCCAGACGCGCGTGCATGCCTTCGGGGTCGGTGGGATCGAGGAACTCGAGCAGGCGCGATAGCCGTCGCGCGCCCGGTTCGAGCGCCAGCGTGGCGCGCAGTGCATGCTCGAGATCCGCCAGCTCGCGCACTCGTGGGGCACGAGCGTCCGCAGCGCGCACCAGTGCCCGCAGCCAGCCCTTGAGAAACTCGAGGTCGGAGGGGCTGCCGGCCAGCTGCAGCGGATTGAATCCGGTGGGCGAGCCGTTACACAGCGGCAGGTACTCCCCGCCGAGCGCCCGCACCAGGATCTCCAGGCCGCGGTCCTTGTCGAACAGCACCTGCGTCGCCTGGCGGCGATTCAGCAGCGCCACCAGGAACCCGATCAGCACCGTCTTGCCCGAACCGGTCGGGCCGCAGATGAACGTATGGCCGGTATCCTTGCGGCTGCCGCCGTCCGGATCGGATGGATCGCTCGCATGCAATGAAAAGTAGTACGGCGAGCGGGCACTGCTCATCAGCGTCGCCAGCGCATCGCCCCAATGGTTCCCACTGGCGCGTCCCGAGGGATAGTTGTGAAATGCGCTCATGGCCGCGAAGTTGCGCGAGGTGATCGGCGCCTTGCGCGGCCGCATCGGCAGGTTGCCCGGCAGCTGCGCCCAGAAGGCGGCCTCCAGCGCGAGGTCCTCGCGTGCCACCGTCATACCGGTGTCGGCCAGCAGGCTGCGCGCCAGGGCGACTCGATCATTCAGCGTCTTCAGGCGCGCGGCGGGCGCGGCACCCTCGGCCACCTCGTCGGGTTCGGCCAGCACCTGCAGCGACAGGTGATGATCACCCATGACGAACTCGTTGCTGGTCAGCGCATCCAGCGCGCCCTTCAGCTGCAGGGCCTGCGATACCCCGAAGTCGCCGGCGTTTGCCATGCGATGCATCTGCCGCTGCAGCAGACCCTGGCCCGCGGCCTTGGACAGGAACAGCAGCGACTGCGTCAACACGAACGGAAACGGCGCGGACAGCAGCCGGTTGAACATGCCGGTCACGGTCGGGGTCGGATACTCCTTGATGCCGAGGAATGCACCCACCCGCGTCGTGGTGGGCTGCCGATACTCGATCGCCTCGGTACCGAACAGCAGGCGCGAGGTGGCCAGCAGCTCACTCACCGGACCGCGCGACAGCGGCACGCGCCGTGGCTCGGCGTTGACCAGCAACGCCAGAAACTCCAGGGGCGCCGAGTAGCAGTGCTTGCCGATGTGGTAGCTGCCGAGGGCCTGCGGCTCGTAACGCGCCAGCGAGGCCTGAATGGTCTGCGCGAGCTTGTCGCATGCATCCAGTGCGTCACGCAGCTCCGCGGCGCTCTGGCGCGAAGCCTTCAGCGCCCTGGAGACCAGTCCGCCCGCCGGGCCGCCCAGCGGCCGATACAGCACCGACAGATACAGCTCGTTGACCATGAGCGTCTCGGCGCTCAGGCGTCGGTGGTATTTGGCGTACAGTGCATCGGCAAACCCGCCGCCGCAGTCGCCCGGCGGCTCGATGGCCTCGCGGCGCCTGATGACATGCACCCACAGACCGACGCCGGGACTGGCGATGTTTCGCCACAGGACGTTCAACCTCTCGTGCCAGTTGTTGAGCTGCGCGTCGTCGATGCTCTCGAAGCTCGCGCCGCCCAGCCGAAACACCTGCAGATAATCCAGGAAGCTGGTGCGCAGCACGCGCTCGGTGAGCTGCACCGTGTACGGCAGGCGCTCGGCCGCCGTCAGCTCGCGTCGCACCGCAGTGGTTCGCGCCGTGGCCATGGTCTGACTCCGCCTCGCAGCCGCCCCTGCTCAGATGCGCGGCGATGCGCAGTGCCGACGCGCCGCCGTGCCGACCGGCTGCAGCGGCAGAGGGCAGTAGCTGCTCGCTCCCCAGACACGCAGGTTGCCGAACAGCGCCGGCAGGCGCGTGCGTCCCCACAGCAGCAGCAGGTCGAAGAAGCGTGCGTCGCGCGCGCACAGCAGCACGCACACGGCGTGGATCGGCAGGCACGCCAGCAGCATCAACAGGTTCTTGGTCAGCAGGAATGCTTCCAGGGTGAATACCATGTTGAACAGCAGCGCCGAGTAGGTCACGCCCCAGCGCATCGGCGGACGCGTGGCGCCCACGAACAACAGCTCGGCCGTCAGACCCGGATTGCGCGCGCTCACGGGTTAGACTCCGAACATGCCCCGCACCCAGGTGACGATCTGCGGCGCCCCGAAGGCGATCGCTATGCCCACGATCGCGCCGATACACCAGCCCCAGCTCATTCGGTTCGCCATCGCCATTGCCCCCAGCACCATGACGAGAATCACCGCGATGGGAGTCAACCACGCCAGGATGTTGCTCTGTAACGCCGTCGCCCCCGTGAGAAACGGCGAGGTTTGCGCGAACGCAAGCGCCGGCAGCAGCGCCAGTGTCGCGGCCGCTGCGATCCCGAGCCACGCGCTGGCGCGGCTTGCGCCTGCATGCACTTCGAACACGGCTGTTTCCTCCTACGACCGGCCGGGGGTGCGGCTCAGACCGCGCGCGGCAGCGCTTCGCGGCGCTCGTCGAATTCCTCGCGCTTGGCTCTGCCCGGCGCCCCGAAGCGAAAGCCTTCCACGACGAATGAGTGGTCGTACTGCTTCTCGCCCTGCTTGTCGGTCCAGTTGTTGGCTCGAACCTTCGCCTCGACGATCAGCTGATCGCCCGTGCGCGCGTTTTTCGCGATCGCCTCCCCGAGCGGCCCGAAGGCAACGAACCACAGGCTCGTCACCACCTCGCGCGGGCTGCCGCCCTCGTCCTTGCCCGCGTAGTCGTTGCCGATCAGGCAGAAGCGCGTGTAGCTGCGCTCGCCCCTGGTATCGAGCTCGGGGGTCTTGGCGAGATTGCCAATCGCCCACATCTTGAAACTGTCCATCGCATGCCTCCCGTGACAACCATCGACCCTGCGCAGCAGTGTAGCGAGCGGCCGCGCCGCAGCCTGCCGCGTAATGGCACGCGTTCGTGGAGAAACGGCGCCGGCATCGCGCCGGCCGTCTGCTGCGGCGATCAGACAGGGATCGGGCGGATCGGAGTGTGCGCCGGTCAGCCCGCACGCAGCGGCCGGCCCTACGCAGCGCACGCCCGCGGCCGGCCCTACGCCACGGCCAGCCTCACGCAGGCGCTGAGCAGCTGCGTGCGGTCCGCGCACGGGCCGACCAGGATCTCGACCTCGCCCGGCTCGAATACGGGCTCGAGATCCACGCCGAGGAAGCGCAGCTCCTCGGCCGGCACCCGCAGCTCGAGCGTGGCGCGCTCGCCGGGGCGCAGCTCGATGCTTGCCCAGTCCTTCAGCTCCAGAGTGGGACGGGCAACGCTGGCGAGCCGATCGTGCGTGAACAGAAACACCGTCTCCCGTGCGGTGCGCGCCCCGTCGTTGACCAGGGTCACGCGCGCCTCGATGGCGTCGGTGGGCCGCACCACCGCAGGAGAGACCCGCAGATCCGACAACCTGAAGCGGCCATAGCCGAGACCGTGGCCGAACGCAAACAACGGCTGCACCGGCACGTCGATGTAGCCGCTGGAGTAGTGATTGTTCGGGTCCGCAGGCCGCCCGCCGGGCCGCTGCGCGTAATGGATCGGCACCTGTCCGGCATCGCGCGCCCAGGTCACCGCCGTGCGGCCGCTCGGTGAGGTGTGTCCGAGCAGCACGTCCGCGACGGCGTTGCCCGCCTCGCTGCCGAGAAACCAGGCCGCCAGCACCGCGTCGGCCCGCTCGGTGAGCCAGGGCACGACCAGCGGCCGGCCCGCGAACAGCACGACGATCACGGGCTTGTCGAGCGCCCCGGCGCGCTCGAGCACGGCCTCGGCGAAGCCCCGCTGCTCGCCGGGCAGATCGAGCCGCGCGCGGCTGGCGGCCTCGCCGCTCATCAGCGCCGCCTCACCCAGGCACAACACGATCGCATCCACCTGTGTGCACACTTCGAGCGCCGCCGCCACACCCGCCGGGTCGGCGCCCTCGATGGGAACCCCGCGCGCATGCAGCAGCTGCGCGTGTGGCAGGGCGGCGCGCAGCCCCGCCAGAACGCTCACGCAATCGCTCTCGATCGCGGCCGACCACCACGGCCCACGCATCTGCGCGGCGGCGTCGGCGAGCGGGCCGAGCACTGCGAGGCGGCCCGTCGTGGGAGCGAGCGGCAACGTATCCGCGCGATTGGTCAGCATCACGATGGCGCGCGCGGCCACCTGCCGCGCCAGCTGCCGGCGGCGCGTCAACGCCGCCGCTTCCTCGGCGGGGCGGCAGTGCCGGTACGGATCCGCGAACAGACCCAGAGCCTCCTTGAGCCGCAGAACGCGGCGCACCGCCGCGTCGATCGACTCCATGTCGACGACGCCGCGCTCGAGCGCCGTGGGCAGTCCCTGCCGGTAGGCGCCGGCCACCATGTCGATGTCCACACCGGCCCGCAGCGCCAGCGCCGCCGCCTCACCGAGGTCGGCCGCCACGCCGTGCTGCACGAGCTCCGCGATCGAGTTGTAGTCGCTGATGATGACGCCATCGAAGCCGAGACGGCCGCGCAGCCGCCCGCGCAGCAGGGCGGCATGCGCAGTCATCGGCATGCCGGCCAGATCGATGAACGCCGGCATGACCGCCACGGCTCCCGTCTGCACCGCCGCCGCGAACGCAGGCAGATGCACCTCGAGCAGCGTGCGCTCGCAGATGTCCACGGAGGCGTACTCGCGACCGGCCGTCACCGCCCCGTAGCCACAGAAATGCTTGGCGACGGCGCCCAGGGAATCCGCCGCAGCCGGATCGCTGCCCTGAAACCCACGCACCTTGGCGCGCGCGAAGCGCATCGCGACCAGCGGATCCTCGCCCGGCCCTTCCACGCCGCGCCCCCAGCGCGGATCGCGTGACACATCGAGCATCGGCGCGAAGGTCAGCGCCACGCCATCGCGCGCGGCCTCGCGCGCCGCCTCGCGCGCCGTCATCTCCCAGGCTTGCGGATCGAACAGGCAGGCCTCGGCCAGCGGCACGGGAAACAGCGTGCGATGGCCGTGCAGCACGTCCAGCCCGATGAGCAGCGGTATGCCGAGACGGGATTGCTCCACGGCGAGCTGCTGGCGCTGGCGCACGCGCTCGGCGCCGTAGAGATTGAGCATGCCGCCGATGGCGCCGCGTCGAATGTCCTCGGTGGGATCGGCGGCACTTGCGGGCCCGGTCACCGCGGCCCCCTCGGCCGCCATGCTGAGCTGTCCGAGCTTCTCCGCGAGCGTCATCTGCCCGAGAAGCGTCTCGATTGGGCTCATGCGTGCACGGCTCCTGCGGCGGCGGCGGTTCGCGCTGCGACCATGATAGGCTGCGTTGGGGATTTCACCACCGTTGCACCGCAATCCCCGGGAACAGAGGCAGGTAGTCGTGCCGCACAGCCGGGCTCCGAGGCCAGCAGAATCCACGCCTGCGGCGCGGCCGCCGCGCGCTCCTGCGCAGCCATGGTAGCCCCGGCAAGCGCGCCGGTGCCTGCTGCAGCCGAGCTCGCGGCCCTGGCGGATGCAGCGCTGCTCGAAGCGGTGCAGCGGCAGACCTTTGGATACTTCTGGGAGGGGGCGGAGCCGGCCAGCGCTCTCGCCTGCGATCGCCGCACCCGCACTGACATAGCCAATCACAAGGTCGCCACCGGGGGCTCGGGTTTCGGCGTGATGGCGCTGATCGTCGCGGTGGAACGCGGTTGGGTGTCGCGTGCCGCGGCTCTCGGGCGCCTCGCGCGCATGCTCGGGGCGCTGCAGTCCGCGCCCCGCTACCACGGCGCGCTGCCGCACTTTCTCGACGGGCGCAGCGGCGAGACCATCCCCTTCAGCCGGCGCGACGATGGCGGGGATCTGGTCGAGACCTCGTTCCTGTGCATGGGCCTGCTGTGCGCGCGGCAGTACTTCGACCGCGACACGCCGGCCGAGTCGCACCTGCGGGCGACGGTCACGGCGCTCTGGGAGCAGGTCGAGTGGCGCTGGTACACGCGCGGGCAACCGAAGCTGTACTGGCACTGGAGCCCGCGACACCAGTGGGCCATCGACCACGCGATCCGCGGCTGGAACGAATGCCTCATCACCTACGTGCTCGCGGCCGCCGCCCCGCGCGATCCCATCGACGCGCAGGTCTATCACGAGGGCTTCGCCGCCGGCGCGACGTTCCGCAACGGCAACCGCTACTATGGACTCGAGCTGCCCCTCGGCGTGCCCTATGGGGGGCCGCTGTTCTTCACGCACTACTCGTTCTGCGGCCTGGATCCGCGCGGCCTGCGCGACCGTTACGCGGACTACTGGCAGCAGAACGTGCAGCACGTGCGCATCAACCACGCGCACTGTGTCGCCAATCCCAACCATTGCGCCGGTTACGGCGAGAGCTGCTGGGGTCTGACCGCCAGCGACGACCCGGACGGCTACGTCGCGCACTGCCCCGAGGTCGACAACGGCACCCTCTCGCCGACCGCGGCCCTGTCGAGCTTTCCGTACGACGCCGCCCTCGCGATGCGCACTCTGCGGCACTTCCTCGACGCGCATGGCGCGCGCATCTGGGGGCGCTACGGGTTCGTCGATGCGTTCTGCGAGACGCGCGGCTGGTACGCCGACACTTTTCTCGCCATCGATCAGGGCCCGATCGTCGTCATGATCGAGAACTACCGCAGCGCCCTGCTCTGGCGGCTGTTCATGTCGGTGCCCGAGGTGAGGGCGGGGCTGCGACGCCTCGGCTTCGCGAGCCCGCATCTGGACGGGGAGCTGCAGGGGCCATGAAGGGGTCACGGTCATGAGCGCGCCGGACGAGCCGCTCGATGCCTGGGTGGCGCGGCAGTACCGGCGCTCGCTCGTCGGGCTGCTCGCGGGCATATCGCCGCTCGGCGTCGTCAAGGAGCGCTCGGGCTTCGGGCAGATCATCCGGCCGCGGCCCGGCGCGATCGTCGCGTCACCGATACTCGCGGCGTACGATCCGGACCCGGATTATTTTTTTCACTGGTATCGCGACTCGGCGCTGGTCATCGATGCGCTGCGGATCGCGTGGCAGGACGGTATCGCCGGACCCGAGGCGCTCGCCCACCTGAGCGCCTTCGTCCACTTCAGCCTGGCGCTGCGCGAACTGGACGGACGCCGCCTCGTGGACTCGCCCGGCTGGCGCGTGGCGGTCAGCGCGGGCTTCCAGCAGTATCTGCGCGCGGACGAGGAGCTGCGCGCGGTGCACGGCGAGGCGGTCAGCGCCGACACACGCGTCAATGCCGACGGCACGCTGGATATCTCGCGCTGGGCTCGCCCGCAGCACGACGGAGCGGCGCTGCGCGCGCTGTCGCTGCTGCGCTGGTCGGCCGCGCTGACCACGGCCGCGCTGACGACGGCGGCACTGCCGGCGCGGGCATCCGCGCTGACCCCCGCGCAAGCCGCGGCAGCGCTGCTCGAGCAGCTCGCGCCGCTGCTGCGCGCCGATCTCGCCTACGTATGCCGGCATGCCCGCGAGCCATGCTTCGACATCTGGGAGGAGGAGCACGGCCTGCATTACTACACGCTGCGCGTGAGCGCGGCCGCCCTCGAGCAGGGCGCGGCCTGGCTGGCGACGCGCCCCGGGGGCTCGCCGCAGGCTGACGTATCCGCCTGCCAGGCCGCAGCCCAGGCCCTGCTCGCCCAGCTCGACGACTACTGGCTGCCCGCCGAGGGCTACTACCGCTCGCGACGGCTCTCCTCGGGCGAGCGCTCCGCGAAGGAGCTCGACGTCTCGGTGATCCTCGCGACGCTGCACGCCGGCGCACGGCAGGGCGCGCATTCGCTGCACGACCCCCGCGTCCATGCGACGCTGGCGCGCCTGGAGGAGTGGTTCACCGCCGCCTATCCGATCAATCGGCAGCGCGAGGGCGGCCGCGGGCCGGCTCTGGGCCGTTACCCCGACGACCGCTACTACTCCGGGGGTGCCTACTATTTCTCGACGCTGGCGGCCGCGGAGCTGTGCTATCGCGCGGGCCAGCGCTCGCGTGGCGATGCCTTCCTGCAGACGGTGCGCGCCTTCACCCCGGCCGACGGTCAGCTGTCCGAGCAGTTCGATCAGCGCACCGGCGAGCAGACCTCGGCGAAGCAATTGGGCTGGAGCTATGCCGCGTTCATCAGCTGCGCGCAGGCGCGCTGCGCGGCGAGCGGCTGACGGCGCGTGATCCGACGGGCAGCTCTCTCAGGATACGGTGACGGCATCGCGCACATCCGCATCCACCACCAGCAGCTCCTCGCGCAGGCGGTCGAGCGCATTGAGGGGAACCGGCACCGAGCTGGCGTGTCCCTGGATGAAATCGACGCCCAGGGCGCGCAGCAGATCCTGTTCCGCCGGCGCTTCCACCTGCTTGGCAACGGTGAGCACGCCGGCGACGCGCGCGATCTGCGCCAGGCCCGCCACGCGCATCTGATTGGCGCGATGATCCGCCAGACCCTGCGTCAGGCGCCGATCGATCTTCGCCAGGCGCACGCCCGGCAGGCTCAGCAGCTCCGCGATCTCATCGCTCAATATGCCGTTGTCGACGATCAGACCCGCACCCATGGCCTCGATGCCGCGGCTCAGGCGCTGCAGACACAGCCGGTCCTTGCGCCAGAACGACTGATCGGTCTCGAACGCCAGCAGCGCGGGGGAGATGCCCGCCTTGCTGATGCACAGCTCGATGAAGCGCAGGAAGTTCGGATCGGCGAGCGAGCTGGAGGAGAGGTTCACCGAGAACTGCGCCGGCTCGTCGGCGAATATGGCAGCGCGCTCGGCGAGCCAGACGATCAGCGCGCCGGCCACGCGCCGATCGAGCACCGTCCCGAGTCCGCGATCGTCGGCGGCGCGCAGCAGCGATAGCGGTGCGGTATCGCTCGGCGTGCCGTTGCCCTCGCGCAGAAATACCTCGTAGCGGCGGATGCGCATGCCCCGCTGCAGGGGCTTGAGGGGCTGGGCGACCAGCGCGACCGGAAAGGCGCGCAGCCGGCCGAAGAACTTCTCCACTTCCGGCTCTTCCACCGATGGCCCATGGGCGATCAGCCGCTCGGCCTGCGTGGCGGTCAGCTCGGAGCCGCCCTCGCCGTGCGGATACACGGTCGGCGCCGCCGCCAGGCGCGTCGCCCACTCGTGCACCGCGCGCTGTACCGGCAGCGGCAGATCATTCACCGACTTGCCCTTGCCGCGCAGCCGCCGGTTATCCATGATCAGCATGACGAATCCGCGAAACACGTTGCCGGCGTCCGCCGCCCGCAGCAGCACGGCGGTACGCTGCTCGGGCAGCTCGTGATCGGCGCGCGCCGGAGCGGCATTGCCCACGAAGCGCTCGAGCGCGATGCGCACCGCATCCAGGTCGGCCGGCCCCCACACGCCCGCAGATTGCCAGCAGACGCCGCCGCGGCTGTCGTGCATGGAGATGCGCTGCGCCCAGTTGAGAGGTAGCGCCGCGGCGATACGCTGCGCGTAGATCCCTGCCAGCCCGTCCAGCGTGCCCTGACTCGACAGGTCGACGGGCAGTGTTGACATATCCCGAGAAATCCTTGGGTGCGCGGTGCACGGCATTCTTAGGCATGGCGTCCTCGCGGGTTGTGACGCAGCCGGCAATCGGTTCGCGAAGCTTCGTGACGACCGTCCGCCCTGTCGACAGCGGGCCACAAAGCGTGAAATATTGTCAAACCCGACGGGCAGCGTGCGCGACCCGGGCGTGAAGCCGCGCGCGCCGCTGCCTGTGCCACAGCTTGCAGCGAGGAGCCCGCATGCGCGCCTACGTCGTTCCCAGGGAAAGTACCGGTATCGAACAGCTGCGCAGAGTTGATTTGCCGGAGCCCCGCCCGCCCGGGCCCGGCCAGGTCACGGTGCGCGTGCGTGCAGCGTCGCTGAACTACCGCGACCAGGCGGTGGCCGCCGGCCGCTACATCGGCGGCGCGCTGTCGCGCGACACCGTGCCGCTGTCCGACGGCGCCGGCGAGGTCATCGCGGTGGGCCCCGGCGTCTCACGGGTCAAGCTCGGCGATCGCGTGGCGGGCACCTTCATGCAGGTGGATCCGAGTGGCCCGCCCGGCGGCGTGGTCACGACGCTCGGATCGCCGCTCGACGGCATGCTCGCCGAGCAGATCGTGCTGTACGAGAGCGGCGTCGTGCCGCTGCCGGAAGGCTATGGATTCGAGGAGGCCGCCACCCTGCCGTGCGCGGGCGTGACCGCGTGGCATGCGCTGATGATCGCGGGCCGGCCGCTGCGGCCGGGCGACACGGTGCTGGTGCTCGGCACCGGGGGCGTGGCGATCTTCGCGCTGCAGTTCGCGCGCGCTGCGGGTGCGCGCGTCATCGCCACCTCCTCCAGCGATGCGAAACTCGCGCGGCTCGTGCCGCTCGGGGTGCGCGAGGGCGACACGATCAACTACCGGCGCACGCCCGAGTGGGATCAGGAAGTGCTGCGTCTCACGGGTGGCCGCGGGGTCGACGTCGTGGTGGAAACGGCGGGTACGGGGACGCTCAACCGATCCATCGGCGCCCTCGCCACCGGCGGCAAGGTCGGGCTGGTGGGCGTGCTCGCCTCCGGCGAAAGCAATCCCTATCTGCTCATGCGCAAGCAGGCGAGCCTGCACGGCATCTTCGTCGGCGATCGCACGATGTTCGAGCAGATGATCGCGGCCATCAACGTCAACCGCATCCGCCCGATCATCGACCAGGTGTTTGCGTTCGAGGAGGCCGTCGCCGCCTATCGCCACCAGCTCTCCGGCGCGTTCATCGGCAAGCTGGTCATCCGCCTGTAGCGCCGGGCCGCGGGCGCACGGCGATCGCAGGCCCAGGCCGGGTCCGCGGGCTCAGGCCGGGGCCGCGAGCTCAGGCCGGGGCCGCGGGCGCAGCCGGCGACAGGCGCTCGATCTGTGCGATCTCCTCGGCCGTGAGGTGCCAGTCCGCGGCGCGCACGTTGGACTCGATCTGGGAGGCGCTGGTCGCTCCGGCGATCACGCTCGCGACGGCGGGTCGGTGCAGCAGCCAGGCGATCGCCAGCTCGACGAGGCTGCGGCCGCGCTCGCCGGCGAACGCCTGCAGACGCTCGACGCGATCGAAGTTGTCAACCGTGAGGATGCTGGCAAGCTGCTTCCAGCTGCTCAGGCGCGTGCCCGGCGGCGGGGCCTCGCCGCGCCGGTACTTGCCCGTGAGCATGCCGCTGGCCAGCGGGAAGTAGGGAATGAGCGCCAGGCCAAGCTGCTGGATCACCGGCGAGAGGCGCGCCTCGATGCCGCGCGCCAGCAGACTGTAGGGCGCTTGTGTGGCGACAAATCCGTGCAACCCTGCCGACGCGGCCATCGAGGCGGCTTCGCGCAGCAGCTCGGGCGTCATGTTGGAAGCGGCCGCCTGGCGGATCTTGCCCTGCTGGATCAGCTCCTCCAGCGCCCGCAGCGTCTCCTCGACAGGCACCGCCGGATCGGGCCGATGAAGATAGTACAGGTCGATGTAGTCGGTCTGTAGCCGGTCCAGGCTGCGCTCCACCGCCTGCAGGATGTAGCGGCGGGAGGCGCCGCCGGAGGCTCCCTGACGGGCGATGCCGAACTTGGTCGCGATGATGACCGAGGCGCGGCGGCCGGCGAGCGCTCGGCCGAGCACCAGCTCCGAGTCGCCATACACATCCGCAGTGTCGAAGAAATTGACGCCGAGATCGAGCGCGCGGTCGATGACCTGCCGTGAGGCGGGCTCATCGATCAGCCAGCCGAAGTTATTGCATCCCAGACCAACCACCGAGACCTCGAGCGCCGAGCGTCCGAGTGCGCGCCGTTCCACGATAGCACCTCCCGCGCCGCGGACCGCCGACGGCTCAGCGTCGCCGCCATGACCCCGCTCATCGAGGCCGGCTGCCGCAGCCGGGGGATTATCTCACAGGAGGGGGCGACTCCCCGTCACCGGGCGCGCGCCGCGCGAGGCGCGCCGGCAGCCGGCCCGCGAGCCACACGAGCACCACCGCCACGCACACGCCCCAGGTGACCTCGAGGATGCGCGCCGCGAACATGCGCTGCGGCGATTCCACGCGCGGCACCAGTTCGATGATGGTCGCCGTGATGCCGGCCAGACGGCTGGCGCTGGGGATGTTGATCGCCCAGCAGAACAGCACCGCCAGAGCCACCGCGGCGGCGTAAGGCAGCAGACCATCGCCGAGCACCAGCAGGGCGCACAGGCCGGTCACCCCACCCACCGCGGCACCGACGAACTGGTCGCGCGCGGTGCTTCGCGTCGCGCGAAACTCGGTCTGCACGACCGCGATGGCGCTGATCGCGGCCCAGAACGACTGCTTGAGACCCAGCGCCTGCGCGGGCACATAGGCCACGATGGCCGCCGCGGCGGCGATCAATCCATGGTGCAGCCCCGAGCCCAACCGCTGCAGCCGGGGCAACTCCCGGCGCAGCGCCGCCAGACTCAGCGCCTGCTGCACGACGCTGGAGCGCTGCGGATGCAGCTGATCGGCCGGCGCGTGGGCTATGCGGACAGGTGCTTCGGTATCCATAGACATGCCTGTGATTCACATATCATTGACTGTGCGGGGGACGCAGGGTCTCCCCGGCGCCAATGCTACGATAGCCCGCGCGACCATGGCTCGCGACGCCGGCCCGCGTGACACTGGCTCATGCTGACCTGACGGTACGGGAGCACACAAGATGAGTGACACCAGGCCGCCGAATTCCAACCCCGCTGCCGACGCCGACGCGGCGGCAGCGAGTCTCGGCCGGCAGCTGCGCGCGATGCTGCGCGCGCTGCTGCGGTCCCCGACGCGCCCGGTACTGGCGCTGCTGAGCGCGGCAACCGTGGTCGTGGTGGTGGCCACGGCCTATGGGCAGATCCTGCTCAACCGCTGGAACCGGCCGTTCTACAACGCGCTGGCGCAGCACGAATTCCACGAGTTCCTGGTGCAGCTCGGCGTGTTCGGCGTCATCGCCGGCTCGCTGCTGATCCTCAACGTGGCGCAGCAGTGGCTCGTCCAGATGCTCACGCTGAAGCTACGCGAAGGACTGATGAACGATCTGCTGCAGATCTGGCTGACGCCGCGCAGCGCGTTCCGCCTGGCGCACGCCGGACCGATCGGCGTGAATCCGGACCAGCGCATGCACGAGGATGCGCGCCATCTCACGGAGCTTTCGGCGACGTTATCCATCGGGCTGCTGCAGGCAACCGTGCTGCTGGCGGCCTTCGTGGACGTGCTGTGGGGCATCTCGCGAGGCTTCGTGCTGCACCTCGATCACACCACGCTGTCGATTCCCGGCTACATGGTCTGGGCAGCCGTCGTGTATGCGGGCTCGGCCTCGCTGCTGAGCTATCGCGTCGGTCGCGGGCTGATCACGCGCAATGCCGAGCGCTACGCACGCGAGGCGGACCTGCGCTTCTCGCTGGTGCGCGTCAACGAGCACATCGACTCGATCGCACTCGCCGAGGGTGAGGCGCAGGAGCAGCGCCGCATCCGCGCCGACCTCGCGCAGGTGCTGACCGCCATGCGCCGCCTGGTCACCGGACTGACGAACCTCACCTGGGTCACGGCCGGCTACGGTTGGTTCACGATCGTCGCGCCGATCGTCGCGGCGGCGCCGCTGTATTTCACCGGCAGCCTGTCATTCGGCGGACTGATGATGGCGGCCGGAGCGTTCAGCCAGGTGCAGTCTTCGCTGCGCTGGTTCGTGGACAACTTCAGCAGCCTCGCCGACTGGCGCGCGACACTGCTGCGCGTCGCGGTCTTCCGGCGCGCCGCGCTCGACACGGGGCAACTCAATCCTACGGAGAGCCGCATCGAGATCGTGCAGGGTGCGCCGGGCAAGCTGATCCTCGATCACCTGGTTGTCTGCTGCCCCGACGGTGGCATCAGGCTCGCCGAGGGCTCCCTGGAGCTGTCGGCCGGCGCGCACGCGCTGATCGTCGGACCGCCGGGCAGCGGCAAGACCGTGCTGTTCCGCGCCCTGGCCGGGCTCTGGCCGTGGGGCTCGGGGCGCATCGTGCGCCCGCAGGGTGAGTCGATTCTGTATCTGCCGAACCGCTCGTATCTGCCGCCCGGAACACTGCGCGAAGTGCTCGCCTATCCGGCCAGTGGCGCGCAGTTCGACGACGCGAGCTGCACGCGAGCACTGGGGCGCGCCGGCCTGACCCACCTGTCCGGCTCGTTGGAGGCGACGCGCGACTGGAACGCGGTACTCGGCGACGATGAGCAGCGCTCGCTGACCCTGGCACGCGCCGTGCTGCATCAGCCGCGCTGGCTCATCATCGATGAGACGCTGCGTTCGCTCGAGCAGGCGATGCGGGCGCGGATCGCCGATATCTTCGCCAAGGAGCTGCAGCATACCGGGGTGCTGCAGATCGCGCGCTCGGAGGCTGACGACCCGCTCAAGTCGCGCGTGCTGCACCTGGTCCCCGACCCGGGGGCGCGGCGGCTGCGCCGGCCGCGTCTGGCCGACGCCAGCCCCCGGCCTGCGATGCGCCTCTCCGCCTGACAGGCCGCCGCCCGCGGCGCGCTGCGGCGCGGTGCAGCGCGCCGGCGCTCGGGCGCAATCGCCGCCTCCTCGGCGGACCTCGAGGCCCTCGGGCCGACGATGTTGTCCCCAGCCGCCATCGATGGTGTAGAATCCGCGCCCTCCTGGTGCGGGGTGGAGCAGTCTGGCAGCTCGTCGGGCTCATAACCCGAAGGTCGCAGGTTCAAATCCTGCCCCCGCTACCACATTTCTGGCCGGTGGCCACCTCGAACTGCCGGCCGCTGTCCAGGGAAAACTCCGCAGTCAGGAACTCCCGGTTCTCGTCGGGCATCAGGCGAATGCCGCGCGGATCATGGTCTCGGCATCACCCTTTGGCGGCCCAGTCCTGCCATACCAGCCCGCGCACTCGACTGAACTCCAACACATTCGCGGTGACGAGCGTGGCCTTGAGCCTGAGAGCTTGGGCCGCGATCAGCAGATCGTAGGGGCCAATGGGCTTGCCCGTAGCCTCGAGGGCAGCGCGGACCTCGCCTGCGGTCGAGGCGTCATCGGCATCAAAGGGAATGATGCTGATGGCACCAGACAGAAAGATGCGCAGCCGCTCCGTGTTTTCGCGCCGCCGCTGGCTGCGTGCCACCCCGTACCAAAGCTCGAACAATACAATTGAGGAAACTGCGATCGCAGTCGCTTTCGGCGCCACCCGTCTCAGTCGGGTACGCACGGTCGCCGGCTTCCCCTTGAGAATGGCGATGACCGCATTCGTGTCGAGCAGGTAGATCACTCAAACGTGTCTTTTGGCTCCGGCATGGGCGGCTGCTTGCGGCCGTCTTCCATGAATGGAACGTCAGCAAACCGGTCCAGCTCGGCCAACCATGCCTTGACGTCCGTGACCATCGGTTCAAGCAGGATGCCGTGTTCCACGCGGCGCACGCGTACGCTGCTGCCGGGCAGGCGAAATGCCATCGGCAAGCGCACGGCCTGGCTGCGGCCGTGCATGAATATCTTGGCGATACCGCTTTCCGACATGAATGGAGCCCCTCTCTGATATACATCAGGAGTATACATCAGCGTCCTTCCGCGGACAAGGGCTCGAGCTGCCGGTCGCTGAAGCTCCTCTGTCGGCTGCTCTCGGCGTCGTTCGATCCGTGCTCCCTTGAGCTGCGCCCTGATTGGCCGCGTCACCCGAAGCTGCAGGCTCGTCCGGCTCATCGGCGATGTCCCCGACGGCCACCGCAGCAAGAATCCGAGCCGGTTCACGTAACCAAGGATTCACGAGTCGAGTTACCCGTCAGTGTGCACCCGCCTGTCATCCAATCCCCATGCTGGCAACCTGCGACGAGCGCGGCGCGGAGCAGCGGTCGGAACGACGAGCGCCGGGGGGCTTCAGGGGTGTCGGGGCGCAGCCCTGACCCAAAGCTGGGTTCGCTTAACAATTCCGGACTCGTTCCGGAATTGTTTAACGAACCCCTACCTTGCACGCATTGTGCGCGAAGAGGACCGGCGGAATGCGCGCGCCGTGGTCGATGGCATTGACCTTCGGGGCCCGGAGCGCCGCCCTCGCCCGCCGGCAGATCTCGCCGATGACCTCCGGGGACGGGAAGGCTTCTAGAGGTGGTGGATGGCAGGGTCGGGGTCGTCGACCACTGCACAGACGTTGTTGAATACCATCGTCGGTCGTCGTTCACTCGAGTAGCCCGGCCAGTTGGGGAGCCCCGGATGCGACGGGGAGCCGTTGCGCGCAAATGCGAGCCAGGCACTGCTGGTCTTTTCGGCCAACGCCCGGGCGGTCGGCGCTTTGGTCATGACGGTCGGGATATCCGTATTATCGAAGACGAATGGTATCTCGACCGTATGCGGTGCTCGCAACTTCCCATCCAGGGCGGGGGAGTGCCATGCGAACAGGTATACGTACACCGGTGCGCGCCCTTGCTGTGCTTTGCGATCAGCGAGCGTCAGAGTATCCCGCCGCATTAGACGATCCGTTGTGATTCGAAAGAACGTGTCGCTCGCGCTGTCGTCTGGATAAATGGATTGATAGGCCTGAATAACCCGCGCGACCTCCGTGTCGTCTCCGTCCAGCATGCCGAGACGACTGCGTAAGGTCTCATCGGTGAGCTCGAAAACCGAGCGATCCTGCAGGTAGAAGAACGTCGTCTCGAATTCATTGCATCCGATCAGCAATGGGACGTCCGCCGAGATCGGTGTGGCGACAGGATCAAAGGGATTCGCCGGCAGGATGCGGCCGTCGGCTACCGGGGCATAGCCCAAGCGCAATCCGCCCCGCCCAGGCGGCAGAGCGATACCCTGGTTGCCGCGGACCGCAAGCAGCTTCTCGACCGGGACCTGCTGCAACTCATCGACGCGGCTGATGGGGATGTCAAGCTCGTCAAGCAGCGTACGGGCAAGCCGGGTGCCGTCTTCCCGGGTTAGCGCTCGTAGCGACGCACCGCTTTGGATGGCAGCGCGGTGATACAGACCGCGGGCCTCCGGCATCGCCAGCAGTGTGCTGGCTTTTGCACCACCACCGGACTCCCCAAAAATCATCACGTTTGCCGGATCGCCGCCAAACTGCGCAATGTTGTCCCTCACCCAGCGCAGGCCGGCGACCAGGTCCAGCATCCCCGGATTGGCAGCAGAGGCGTATTTTTCCCCGCCCAGGTCGCCGAGCCAAAGATAGCCAAACACGTTCAGGCGGTGATTGATGGTGACGACGACCACGTCTCCGCGCCGTGCCAGTGCCGAGCCTTCGACCCAGGGCCAGGATCCACTCTCCTGGGCAAAGCCTCCGCCATGACACCAGAACATTACCGGCCGCTTGCCCCGGTCATCGGGACCTGGCGTCCAGACGTTCAACACCAGACAATCTTCACCAAATCCTTCGGTCGGGGGTGCCTGCGGCGCCAGAACGTCCGTATAGCGCATATTCTGGGGTGACTGATGCCCGAACTCGATCGCATCGCGCACCCCTGTCCAGGGCTGCGGCGCTCGCGGCGCGAGAAAACGGTTCATGCCGGCGGTGGAGGCCCCGTAGGGAATGCCCTTGAACGCGTGGATGCCATCACGCAGTACCCCACGCACTTTGCCGGTCGTGGTCTCAACCGTAGCGCCCACGGTCGGCAGTCCCGACGTCGGCGGCATCGCGGCGCGCAGCCGACTGGCCACCAGGGAGGCGCCGATGGCCCCACACCCTTCGACCAGGACCCGCCGGCGAGAATAGCCACCTGCGTTGCATTTACCCATCGCAGCCTCCCCCGAATGGCGTCGGCGCCATCGAATTCCTTGTTATTGGGGCCAAGTCCTCACTGGGGCCCCACCGTTCCGGTGCGATTGCGATCAAAATGTCTTCAAAGGAACATCGCGCTTGTAACCTTTCGATCGCCAGATGTCAAACCGAGTCGCTCGCGCAGCCGACAGCTTACCCTCGACCCTCCCGCCTTCAGGCTGTGCTTCAATAGCGTATACCAGCACGCCGGCAAGGGATGCGCATGCCAGCAGCTTCAAGCCTCCAATGACCCAGGGCAATCTGGACCGTCATGCTCGCATCGAGGGGCTCATTCGCGAGCGCGGCTTCGTGACGATCGGCGCGCTTTCTGAGCAGCTCGGCGTAACCGTGCAGACCATTCGCCGCGACCTGGCCGAGCTCTCGGATGCCGGATTAGTCACGCGCTTTCACGGGGGCGCCGGGCTGCCATCGAGCATCAGCAACATCGATTATTCGGCGCGCAAGATCCTGAATATCAAAGAGAAGCAGAAGATTGCGCAGCTCGTCGCGCGGCACATCCCGCCCAACTCTTCGTTGTTCATTAATATCGGGACCACCACCGAAGCCGTCGCTCGTGCGCTGCTGGATCATACCGGGCTGAGATTCATCACCAATAACCTCAACGTCGCCGCATTGGTGCAGGGCAAACCGGATCTGCAGGTAATCGTGACCGGCGGAGTGGTGCGCAATCGCGATGGCGGTGTGGTCGGGCAGGCTGCATGCGACATGATCGCGCAGTTCCGAGTCGACTATGGTGTGATCGGCATCAGCGGTATCGATACCGATGGCACACTGCTCGATTACGACTACGATGAGGTGCGAGCGGCACAGGCCATCATGAAAAACTCCCGGCACGTATTCCTGGTTGCCGATCACACCAAGTTTGCGCGTCGTCCCATGGTGAGAATGGCTTCCATTACTCAAGTATCGGCACTGTTCACGGATCTGCCTCCGCCGGCCCCGCTTCGCGAGTTGCTGGAAGCGCACAACATCGAGCTGCACATCGCAACGCAGACCTGATCTCTGCTATTGCTTCTCTGCGCGATTGCGAACATCGTCGGCGCGAAATAGTATTCCGATCCGAGCATCCATTCGGGTCACCGCAGCGTGATGGCGGAACAGCACCACTTCGACCTCCTGGTTATCGGCGGTGGTATCAACGGTTGCGGCGTAGCGCGTGATGCGGCTGGTCGTGGCCTGCGCGTTGGCCTGGTCGAGCAGGCCGATCTGGCCGCCTACACCTCGTCGGCCAGCACCAAACTGATCCATGGCGGCCTGCGCTACCTCGAGTACCTCGAGTTCGGGCTGGTGCGCGCCGCCTTGGCCGAGCGCACGCGAATGTTGGCGATTGCCCCACATCTGGTGCGCCCGCAGAAGTTCGTATTGCCACACGCCGAGGGCCTGCGCCCGCGGTGGCAGCTCCGGCTGGGTCTATTTCTCTATGACCACCTGGGACAGCGTGGACGCTTGCCGCCCTCCCGGGGTATCGACCTGTGGAGAGAGCTGCAAGACTGCCCGCTGCAGCGGCGATTCCTTTACGGCTACACGTATGCGGATTGCTGCGTCGACGACAGCCGGCTCGTGGTCCTCAACGCCGTCGATGCCGCCAGTCGCGGCGCGCAGGTTTTGCTGCGTACCCGATTAAAACGCGCGGAGGCCGATCGGGATGGGTGGCGGGTGGAGTGTCTGGATCTCGGCAGCAATCGGCTCTTCTGGCTGCGGGCGCGCGCGCTGGTGAATGCCGCCGGCTGTTGGATCAATCCCGTCAGTCGCGCGATCGGTTTCCGCGGCGAACACCCTGTGCGCCTCGTCCAAGGTAGTCACATAGTCGTGCAACGACTGTTCGAGGGAGACGAAGCCTACCTGCTGCAGAACGCCGACCGGCGTGTGGTCTTTGCCATTCCGTTCGAGGATCGCTTCACCCTGATCGGTACCACCGATGTGCCGTTCCGGGGCGAACTGGAGGCGGCGCGTATCACGCCGCCGGAAATCGATTACCTGTGCAAGACTGTCAATCACTACTTTACCCGCTCAATCCGCGCGACGGACGTACGTTGGGCGTATACGGGCGTGCGTGCCCTGCAAGATGACCAAGCCAGCGATGTTTCCCAGGTCACGCGCGACTATGAGCTCGTCCTTGAAATCGCGCCCTCCGGCAGCGCTGCATTGACGGTCATCGGTGGCAAGATCACGACTTACCGCCAACTTGCCGAGTCGGCACTGGCGCTTCTGCACCCATATGTCGGGGGCCCGCGGCGCAGCTGGACGGCCGATGTGCCCCTTCCCGGGGGTGATCTGCCGGGCGCGGATCTGACGGCCTATCTGCAACAGAGCCGTCAGCGCTGGCCGTTTGTGCCCGCCGCCGTTCTGGCGCGCTGGGCGCGCGCCTACGGGACCCGGACCGAACGGATTCTCGGCGCCGCTCGCTCGATGGCGGAGTTGGGCGAGGACTTTGGCGGAGGCCTGACCGCTGCGGAAGTGGACTACCTGCGTGAGAACGAGTGGGCACGCTCCGCGGAGGACGTGCTGTGGCGACGCAGCAAGCTCGGCTTGCATGATGTCGGCGACGGGGTCGCTCGGTTGCAACGGTTCCTGCGCGGCTCGCGCAGCGATTGCCGGGTGGGAGCACAAACATGAGCCGGTACGTGGGTGCCATCGACCAAGGCACCACCAGCACGCGTTTCATCGTCTTCGACCATCAAGGCAACATCATCGCCAGTGCGCAGTTGGAGCACCGGCAACATCATCCGCGGCCCGGATGGGTCGAGCATGATCCGCGCGAAATCCTCCGCAATACGCTGCGAGTGGCCGAAGAGGCTTTGGGATCGGCCGGGCTGACGGTCGGCGATCTGAGGGGCCTGGGCATCACCAACCAGCGCGAAACGACAGTACTGTGGAACCGACATACGGGTGAACCGCTACACCCGGCCTTGGTTTGGCAGGACACACGCACCGACACGATCGTGAGCGAGCTGGCGCTGCACGGCGGGGTCGATCGCTTCCGGGCTAAGACCGGCCTGCCGCTGGCCAGTTACTTCAGCGCCGGAAAGCTTCGCTGGCTGCTGAGCGATGTGGCGCAAGCACGCGCGCAGGCGGAAGGCGGCGATGCCCTTTTTGGGACTATCGACTCGTGGCTGATCTGGAACCTCACGGGCGGCCCGCAGGGAGGCATTCACATCACCGACGTCACCAACGCGAGCCGTACACAGCTCATGAACCTCAACACGCTCGACTGGGACACGGAACTGCTCACCGAATTCGGGATTCCGCGTGCCTGTCTGCCGCGCATCGTCTCTTCGAGCGAGCTCTACGGTGAGGTTACTCTGGCTCCCCTGCGTGGCGCGAAGCTCGCCGGTATCCTGGGCGACCAGCAGGCCGCGCTAGTCGGGCAGACCTGCTTCGACGCGGGACAGGCCAAGAGCACTTACGGCACAGGCTGCTTTCTGTTAATGAATACCGGGTCGAGCGTCGTGCAGTCGCGGGCCGGCTTGCTGACAACCGTGGCCTACCGTTTTGGGCAGCAGCAGCCCTCGTATGCTCTCGAGGGTTCGGTCGCTGTCGCTGGCGCCCTGGTGCAATGGCTGCGGGACAACCTCGGGCTTATCGCTCGTAGCGCCGACATCGAGGCACTCGCGCAGCAGGTGGATGGTAACGGCGAGGTGTACTTCGTCCCGGCTTTCTCCGGCCTTTTTGCCCCGTACTGGAATGCGTCTGCGCGCGGCGTGATCGTTGGGCTCACGGCCTTTGCCAACCGTGGCCACCTGGCGCGCGCCGCGCTCGAGGCGACCGCCTATCAGACCCGCGACATCCTTGCGGCCATGGCCCAGGAGGATGGCGCGCTGCTCAGCGAGCTGCGCGTCGACGGCGGAATGGTCGCAAATGATCTCCTGATGCAGTTTCAGGCCGACATTCTCGACGTGCCGGTGGTCAAACCGGCGATCACCGAGACCACGGCACTCGGTGCCGCCTACGCCGCCGGACTCGCGATGGGCTATTGGAATAGCATTGAGGACCTGCGCGAGAATTGGCGCATCGCGCATCGCTGGATTCCGAGCATGACCCAATCAAACCGCGAGCGCCTGTGTGGCTCGTGGAAGAAGGCCGTCAGCCGCTCCCTCGACTGGCTTGCGAGCTGACCCATGCCCGGACGGGTTGATAAGCGACCAATTCGTCGTGTGCGCAGAAAAGGTAAACCATGAATGCTGCTTTCTGGGGTGAGCTGTTTGGTACCGCGACGTTGATCCTGCTTGGTAACGGCGTAGTGGCCTGTGTCCTGTTAAACAAATCGTATGGTCACGCTGCCGGCTGGATCGCCATCACGGCCGGCTGGGCATTCGCGGTCATGGCCGGCGTATTTGTCGCTGAGTCCATCGGAAGTAATGCGCACTTGAATCCTGCTGTCACCGTGGGGATCGCAATTGCTACCGGGGATTGGAGCCGGGTAGGGACCTACGTCCTCGCCCAATTCATCGGCGCAATGTTGGGGGCTCTGCTGGTATGGCTACATTATCTGCCGCATTGGGCTCAAACCCCCGACGCGGCCATCAAGCGCGCGTGCTTCTGCACTTCGCCTGCCGTCCGCCATAGGCTGCTCAATCTTACCAGCGAGATCATCGGTACGTTCGTGCTGGTATTCGTGGCCCAGGCAATCTATTCCTCCAGGGTCGCGCCATCCAAGCTCGCTCCCGGGCTCGGTCCGCTGTTGCTCGGTTGCCTGGTATGGTCAATCGGTCTGTCGCTGGGCGGTACGACGGGCTACGCGATCAATCCCGCACGTGACCTGGGGCCGCGTGTGATGCATGCGGTGCTCCCTATCGACGGCAAGGGGGACTCTCATTGGAGCTATGCGGCCGTCCCAGTCGTGGGTCCGCTGATCGGTGCCTGTCTCGCGGGAGTGGTGGCTCGTATGCTATCAATTTGAGCCACGAGTGGACCCTCGCCCAAATGTCGCGCCGGGCATTCGTGTCGCACGGTGCCGATTTGCCGATGACACGGGTTTCACCCCTCCCCTCGAAGGGCGGATCAGTCAGCGAGATGGTCCGCTGACATTCTCCTGCAGCCACGGATCCAGATGTTCCATGT
>DATJSD010000013.1:0-40069 GCA_035504335.1 Steroidobacteraceae bacterium
GCCGCGCATGTGTGCCGCTAATTCGCGCAGATCCCGTGCGCGGGCTGCGAGCATCATGCGCACGGGGATTCCGGGACGGGGCGCGATGTGGCGCAGTGCCGGTAGACCGCCGCGCGCCACGCGGCGACTGACTTCACCGAGGTCCGAGAGGATGTTGTAGGCTGCCTCGATGGCAGTGTGATCGCCGACGCCACGCGTGTACGCCTTCGCCAGGGCGCGCAGATAGGTCATGTCGGCCACTCCGAGGCGATGCGAGCCAAGCACCGTGCGCACCAGGTACTTCGCCTCGATGCCCGAGGCCTCCGACAGGAGCGCGGCGAGGCGGGCGCACTTGCCAGCCTGCGAATGACCGCCGGATAGCTCTGCGATGGCGCGTAACCTCTTTAGCACCTGCAGTATCGAGCCCGCCGCCCGTCCGGAATTGCCCGGCCGCAGCCGCTCGGCGACCGACCCTAAATCGCCCAGCGAAGACAGCATACGCCGGACACGCTCGGGGGGGCTGCCGTAGGCCTGCGCGATCGCCTGGGCGACCAGGCGCTCAGCCATGCCGAATTCGATGCCCTCGAAGGGGGCGGCGAGTTCGCCGCGCAGCAAATGGGCGACGGCGGCGGCTTCTTCCGGGTGAAGGGAGCTCAGAAACGCGGCGAGCAGCGTTATCAATCGGGAAGAGGAGCTGGTGCGCTCGAGATCCTGAAACAGATCCGCGAGTGCGCGGAAAGAGCGCATGAGGAGCCGCTCGCCTCAGCCGGGGTGCGAAACCGTCGGGGCGGCGCTTCCCGGCAGGTCCGGTACGCTCGATGCGGATTGCGGCAGGGCGGGAGATGGATTCGGCGGGGTGTCGATGCGCACCGTGACCTGTACGCGTCTGAGCCGCTCATACAGGCGGTGACGGTTATACAGCGGGACCCATCCGTATGCTAGGGTCTCAATGGGGCGCCATAGTGCCACCCACGCAAGAATGATCAGGCCCTGGTCGAGGGCGGGCGGAAGAGTGCGCAATGTCGTCTGCAGAGTGATGCAGATCGCGAACACAGCCAGGCCGGCGGCCAGGGCGATCTCACTGACACGGATCTGCTCGCGCAGCTGCTGGCGCGAGGACACCAGCAGCCGCTCGTAATAGCGCTCCATCGCGGCCTGGAGATCGGCGGCGGAGGCCGTACCCTCATGGGCATGCACATGCAGCACCCAGTGCTCAGCGCGTCGCCGGTCGCGGAATTCCCCTTCGATAAATGCAGCGGCGTTCTGGTCGAGATCGCGGTCCCAGAACGGGGAAGGGTCGAATGAGTTGAACATCTGAGCGAGGCCGCGTACCCGGATGCTGACGCTGGCTGTATCGGGATGCCTGCGACGCCGGCGGGCGTGCGCAGCCATCGCCGAGCCGATGCCGACGGGACGGTGGTCCGGTTGCGACAGGTTAACCAAGCCCCGCCTCAGGCCCTGCCGCCGTGAGAGACCCTACCGGGTGCCCTCTCCTGATGGTCCGGTAACTCAAGCGTGATACCGGTGTGCCAGCTCGCGTAGGCCATAGTTCCGACACATAAGCTGCGCCGCGTGCTCTAGTGTGTCGTTTGCTCTGCAGGATTGGACGTTCTCGCTCATGATGTCTGCAACGTTCATTTTTCTGTTCCATGGCGGTGCATCCGATACTGCGCGCCTGGTTGTACAGCCGGAATGCGTGAGATTACGTACATCGCAGCACCCGGCGCGCCGGCTACTCGGATAGGTCCGGTTCACTGAGGTGACGTGGCAAGCGCACGCGCGGCCATCGCGGCCGGATCGCTGTCGCAGATGGATCGCCACTCAGGGTTCACGCCCCCCAGCAAAGTGCACTTTCGCGCTGCGATGCATCACCGCCTCGCACCTGTGCTTCGGCTTGTGCGTATTTCATGATTTCTGACAGGTGATTACATGGCAGCCACAACGTCAGCGAAACCACCGGCTACTAGGTCGTCCGCCTACCATTGATGAGGAGAGGCTTATGATCACCGATACTCAAGTCCGAGATGACGTCGAAGCAGAGCTGGATTGGGACGCTCGGATTGATTCGCGCCAGATCGGTGTCGCCGTCAAGGACGGCATCGTGACATTGACGGGGCACGTCAGCTCGTACGCGCAGCGCCGGGAAGCCGAGGAGGCGGTACAGTCCGTCGAAGGGGTCAAGGCCGTTGCCAATGACATCAAGATCGATCTGCCGTTCGACGCCAAGCGCACGGATGCCGAGATCGCTCAGGCAGCGCTGGATGCACTTGCCGTCAACGTCTCGGTTCCGCCGAATACTGTCAAGATCTCGGTGCACGATGGTTGGATCACGCTCGAGGGGCAGGTGCCGACGTGGCATCAGAAGGATGCCGCCGAGCAGGCGCTGGTCCACATGCGTGGCGTCCGGGGAATCAGTAACAATATAGAGATTCGTCCGCAAATCTCCGTGCGAGACGTGCAGCGGAAGATCACGGCGGCTCTGCATCGGCGTGCTCAGTTGGATGCCACCAAGATCCGGGTCATGACCAGCGACGGCACCGTAACGCTGGAGGGCCAAGTGGATTCCTGGAACGAGCGCAGCGAGGCCGAGTTTGCCGCCTGGCAGGCCCCCGGTGTCTCGGAAGTCGTCGACAACCTGGTCGTGCGATAGTCCGATCGCGCGTCTGTGAGCAAATAGTCACGCACGGCCGCAGCGCGGTGATCCCGCTATCAACGATGGTGGCGGGATCTCTAACCTCGGAGGCGATGAGATACAAGCGGCCGATTGACAATAGTGAGCATAAGCGCGAGTCATCGCGGCCCGCGCACCGAGTTCGTGGGAAGCTGGAACGGATAGAGATCATTGAGACGCATTTCGCCTGGGTGTTTCTGGCGGGCGCTCGAGCATACAAGTTGAAGAAGTCCGTGCGGACGCCGGCAATGGACTATCGGACCGTCGCGCAGCGGGAGCGTGGCTGCCGAAGCGAGCTCAGACTCAATCGCCGTCTGGCGCCGTCGGTATACCTCGATGTCGTGCCGGTGATACGCAGGCGCGACGGCAGCTCGAGCCTGCATCGTGGACCGCGCGTTGTGGATTGGGCCGTGAAAATGCGCCGGCTCCCAGCCGCGCGAATGCTGGATCGCGCCTTGTTGGAGCACACGGTCACCGAGCGGGATCTGCGCGCATTAAGCGCGCTACTGAGCACTTTCTTCAGGTGTGCGCGCGTGGAGCCGATGAGCGCCACTGCCTACCTTAGGCGAGTGCGTCTGCGTACTCGGCAAAATTACCGCGACCTCTGCGCGCGCGACCTGGGCTTGAGCTCGTTGCGCACACGGCGAGTCATTGACGCGCAGTTCAAGTTCATTGCGTGCTCGGGGGCGCTTCTCGGTGGTCGCGGCGCGCGGCTCATTGATGGACATGGCGATCTTCGACCGGAGCATGTGTATCTCGGCTCAAGCTCAGATTCGGCGTGTGTGATCGACTGTCTGGAATTCGATCGGGATTTGCGTCGACTCGATCCGGCCGAGGAATTGGCATTTCTGTCACTCGAGTGCACTCGGCTCGGGGCCGGTCGAATGGGACGGGATCTGCTGCAGCGCGTTCAGCGCTCCAGCGGTGATCCTGTAGCCGCGGCCGTCACGTATTTCTACATGAGCCAGTGCGCGCTCGTGCGTGCAAAGATAGCCGCCTGGCATCTGCGCGATCCGAACTACGCGCACTGCCCGAGGCTCTGGAGGGGGCTGGCCAACGCCTATCTCACGGACGCGCTGCACTACGTGCGTCTGGCACTACGGGAGAGGTCGGTCTATTCCTCGAACGGTACCGGCCATTGGCGCAGTAGGGCAGCTACGGGCTTGCCCGCCATCAGTCGTCGCAGAACCCCGCCGAAAAGAGGGGCCGTCGACAAGGTCACGAGTTTCCCGTCTGGCCGCGAGCTCGGGGGATGAAAGTCGATGCCGACGCTGTCCGTGGTCACGATGCCGTCGATGTCGGCCGATTTACCGAGAGCTCGCAGGCCGGCCGTGATGGGCATGTGAGTCACCGCGACCTGAACGCTTGTCGCGCCGGCTCGCCGACATGCCTCAGCAGCACGAATCAGAGTGCCTCCGGTCGCGCAGAGATCATCGAGCACAATGACGCTGCGACCAGCGATATCACCGATCAGCCTGCCGCCTGAAACTACCCCCTGCGCCCGGCGCTTCTCGATGAATGCGAGTTCGACCGCGCGCCCGAGGCGGGCTTCGAGCAGCTCGCGAAATAGCTGGACACGCTTAACGCCGCCGATGTCCGGCGATGCGACTGCCAGGGACGCATTCCCCAGCCGAGTGGCGAAGTAATCGACCATCATGGGCAACGCCGTCAGGTGATCCACCGGAATGCGGAACGCGTTGTCCAGCGCGGCGGGACTGTGGACATCCAGTGCGATGAGCCGATCCACCCCTGAGGCCTCGAGCAGCAGCGCGATGTAGCGAGTGTTAACGGGATCGCGCGCCTGCGTGCGCTGCTCTTTGCGCGCAAAGGCCAAATAGGGCACGAGTGCGATGCGGGCGCTTGCACCCGCATCTCGCAGGCCGCTCATCAGGAACAGCAGTCGAATCAAGCGCTCCGCCACGGGCGCATCGGCCGTGCCGGCGAGGGTTTGGAGCACGAAGGCGGTACGAGCACGCACCGATTCGAGCGGACGAAGTTTGAATTCTCCGTCTTCGAAGCGTCGTTCCTCGAGTGACGCCAGCGTCAGTCCGCAGCTTTCTGCGATCGCTAGCCCTAGTTCGCGGTTCTCACTCAAGGCAAATAGGCGCGGATCATGCGCTGCTTGGTTGCTCACGGAAGGACACCAATGGGCAATGGAGTCGATCGCCATTGTGCGCCGCACGTGGTCTACGCGCTGGGTGGAGAGTACCTATGCTGTGGCGTGCATTCCGGGCTGGCGCGCTCAGCTGCACCTGGGGCTGGCAATGGCGACGCGCAGGAGCTCGCGGCTGTCACTGCAGTCGAACGGTCTTAAGGTGACGCACTCACTGTCCGCGGCTGTGGGCTTGCTGCAGCAGCGTACAGACGTCCTGATCCTCCAGTTGCTCGAAGTGTCGGTACCACTCGCCGATTGAGGCGAGATATGCGGGCGTCTGCACAATCAGTACCTCGTCGGCTTCTGCCCTGAGCAGCGCTGCCGCCTCCGGCGAGGCTATCGGCGCGGCGACGATGACCCTCGCTACCCTCGCAGCGCGCGCGGCGCGCACCGCGGCGAGCATGGTGGCGCCGGTGGCTATGCCGTCATCGACGAGAATGACCGTCTTGCGCTGGAGCTCGAGCGCAGGCATACCGGACCGGTAGCGTCGCTCGCGCCGCTCAAGCTCGTCCTGCTCGCGCTCGATGAGGTGCTGGAAAGTGCTGCCTCGAGCGAAGAGCGATGCGTTCGGTTCGCGTACTACGATTCCGCCGGTGGCGATTGCGCCGATGGCGAGTTCGGGTTGATCGGGAGCGCCGACCTTGCGCACGAGCAGTATATCCAGGGGTGCTGCGAGCGCGCGTGCCACCTCGAACGCCACCGGTACGCCGCCGCGCGGCAGAGCGAGCACCAAGGGCTCGGATGGAAACTTGTGTGCTCGCAGCATGCCCGCTAGCTCGATGCCGGCGCTGCGGCGGTCCTGGTATAAATGGGGCGGTGCGTTCAAGCGCGCCCTGCCGGTGGGTTGGCGCGGTCGCCCGAGTGCGGCCAGCCTCGAAGGTGGCGCATATGGCTGTGGATGCCCTAGTCGACGCTGTAGCCACGTGCTTCCAGGCAGGCCGTCATGGCGCGGTTGTACTGCGCGGTTTTGATGGCCAGTTGGCCAGAGGCAGTCCCCGCACCGGGTTGGCTGGGATCGAAGTCGGTTTGATTCTTGGCCCAGGTATGGCATTCGTAGCGGTCGGCTGCCTGCTGGGTGGCGCTCTGGCCGTTCTTCGGGTAGATGTAGAGATCACCTCCCCCCAGCGCAGGAGCCGCTGGAGGAGTTCCCGGCTGCGTATCGGCTGGTGGGGTGACCACCACATAGCCGTTCATGTCGGGCTCCCACTCATAGTAGGTATCGTCGGCGTAGTAATAGGGCACCCCACCGAACCAGACGGTCGTGTAATAGGGTGGCAAGACCGTAAGAAACAGGCCCACAGGCGCGCTGACGACGACGAAGCCTAGCGGCCCGGGCGCGTACCAGACGCCGCCATAGAAGTAATAGGGGCGGCCACGGAAAAAGAATGGCCGGTAGCCTGATGGTAACGAGCGCACGGCGGCGCCGCGGGGTGGATAGTAGTAGCCGTGCTGATAGCGGTTATCGAACACCTGCCCACGGACCGCACCCGTCACCCCGCGCGCACTACCGTGTGCACCACCGGCGGACCCATGGCTGCCGGCCGTGCCGCCGCTGTGCCCCGGGTCGCTTTGCGCGGCGCCGGCTGAAGTGCCGAGCAGTCCAAATGCCGATAGACTCATCAGCAGCACCCACAGCCGCTTAACCCGCTGCTGGCGATCGCAGTGCGCTTTGAAGGTGGGGTCCATGGTTAATTCTCCGCGTCGTGTGTCGTGCTTGATCGAGTGCTCACGCTTATCCACGCTGCGCCACTGGGCAATGCGACGTAAATACGCAGATATCCATATGGCGAGCCTGCCGACGTGCCCTACAAGGGGTCTCAGGTCCGTAGCGGTTCGCATTGCCTCGAGCGCTGTGCGTCTGCACGTATTCCTCGGCAAGGGCGGTCTTTGGAAGACTATCTGTTCGGCCGCCATGGCGCTGATTGCTCAAGGCCTTATGGCCAACCTGTCGATCACATGCGAAACGCCGAGTGCCTGCCGGGCGGGGCACATAGTCCCACCAATAGGGCAGTAGATCGGCAAGGCGGGCAGAAACCACACGAAATCAGGGTGAACCCACCGGCGACCACCAAACACCGCCCTAGCAGCCTCCGCGCCAGCGGTAATCGCGCGCGGAGACAATGCTCCGTGTGACCCCGAAGCTGCTGCGCGGATACCCCGGGGCGCCCCCATGACGCTCGGGCCGCGCCGAGACGTCATGATCTCCTTGATTCGAGAGCTCCTGGGGCGAATGGCCACATCGCCGCTGTCATCCCGCCGGTTCTTCGCTGGGCGCTTGGACAGCCGCCGCATGCTCGGCCAGTGCCTCGCTCAAACGTTTCTTGGCACGGTGGATGCGCATCTCCACTGCCTTGGTCGTCACTCCCAGCTGCTGGGCGGCCTGCTGGTGGGTCAGACCGCCGACCAGGGTCAGCAACAAAGGCTCCTTGTACCGCCTGGGCAATCCGGCGAGCGCGATGTCGAGTCGACGTTGCGGTGCCGGTAGAAGACTCTGCGGTGATTCGGCAGCGCCATCGGCGCGAGCTTGCAGCAGGGCCCGTTCGGAAGCGAAGAATCGCAGTGATAGACGCTGCCGTACCGCTCGACGGCGGGCATGGTCGCGGCACTTGTTGAGTGCAATGGTATGCAGCCACGTGGAGAAGGAACGGTCCGGATCGAAACGCGCCAGTGCCAACCACGCAGAGACAAACGTCTCTTGCAGAATGTCATAGGCATCCGCGGGATTTCCGACGTAGCGACGCACGAAGCGATACAGGGCCGACTTATGACGCCGCACGAGCTCTTCGAAGGCAGTGCGATCCCCCGCGCGGGCAGCGCCGACCAGCTGCCGCTCGGCGGCGTGATTCTGATCGCTCACGGATCGTCCGACGTCAGAGCGGTGGCGACGGTCTGGTCAAATTGCTTCGCTTGCTGCGCCGTCAGGATTGCCCGCATCGCGAGCACGTGCTGGATGGTCCGCTGTTCGAGCGATTGCATTGCCCCATGGAAGCGCGCGATCGCCAGCTCGGCGTCGGGACCGTAACGATGCTCGGCGAGGATGGCGCGGGCGAGGTCTCGATTGGCCGCGCGCGCTTGAGCCTCGAGCTGCCTGCGTTGCATGGCGTAGGAGCGTTCGAGAGCGGCAAGCTGATCACGCTGGGCACCAGAGAGATCGAGCTCGCGATGTAGCAGCTGATCCAGGCTCGGGGAAGAGCGGCTCTGGGCCAGACCATAGCGCACGCCAAGCCACCCTCCGCCTGCCGCGGCGAGCACAGTCACGAGCAGCCAGGGCAGCGCCAGCCGCCACGCCGTACTCATGGCTGCCGCTCCCCCACGAGTGCGGCACTGCTCAACGCTACACGGGCCGAGAAGACCTCCAGCTCTTGAGCGCCGCGGGTCGGCACCGCCCGAAACCCGGCCAGCGCGCTGGCCGCAAAGGCGACCGCGATCACCACGCTCTGCAGCACCAGCACCCGCCGCTGTAGGCGCCGCCTGCGCTGCCGATCGAGTCTGGCCCAGATATCCGTCTCGAGAGTGCCGAGCGACCGGTCCACCGGCCCCCCGGCAATCGCCCGTAAGTCTTTGTCGAGCATGTGATTCGATCCTCGAGTGCCGCCCGCTGAGCTTATACGCACCGCAAGCGGTTTTTGCCCTCCGAGCCGGAAGTCGGCAGACGGTATCGGAGGAGTAGCGCCCTTCCAGTGCGTATAAAGACGGTCATATTTTGCCGGAGTTGCCGATGGTTGATGTTCCTGCAGCCCTCCGCGGGCGTCCCGGGCTCTCACGCCGCCATTTTGTTCAGGGTGTCGCTGCCGGAGCGGCCGTGACCCTGCTGCGTCCGGGACCGGGCCAGGCACTGCCCGCCAGGGTCACCTCGCCGCGTGTGCCCCGGCAGGTGCTACGGGGCACGCAGTTCAATCTGGACCTGCGGTATGCGGCCGTCAACATCACCGGCAGGCCACGGATCGCAATGCTGATCAACGGCAGTCTTCCAGGGCCTATTCTGCACTGGCGCGAGGGCGACGTGCTCACCCTGCGGGTGACCAACCGACTCCACGTGCCGACTTCGCTGCACTGGCACGGCGTCATCGTGCCCAACGGCATGGATGGCGTCCCGGGCGTCACGTACGCCGGCATCTTTCCCGGTGAGACCTTCGTCTACCGCTTTCCCGTACGCCAAAGCGGCACCTTCTGGTATCACAGCCACACGCATTTTCAGGAGCAGAACTGCATCACCGGGGCGCTGGTGATCCAGTCGCGCGAACCCGATCCGGTGCAGACCGATCGGGATTACGTCGTGCAGCTCAACGACTGGAGCGACGAGGATCCGCACGACATCTACTATCACCTGAAGGCCAGCGGAGACTATTACAACTACCAGCAGCGCACGTTCGGCGATTTTCTGCACGAGGTGTCGACGCGGGGATGGCGTGCCACGCTCGCGGATCGGCTTGCCTGGGGCCGCATGCGCATGGACCCGCGCGACCTCAGCGACGTCAGCGGTGCGATGTTGGGCGGCACATACACCTATCTGATCAACGGGCAGCCGCCAGCGGCGAATTGGACAGCGCTGTTCAAGCCGGGCGAGCGCATCCGGTTGCGTTTCATCAATTCCTCGGCGATGACCTACTTTGATGTGCGCATCCCGGGTCTGCCGATGACGGTGGTGGCAGCCGACGGCAGCAACGTCGAACCGGTGACAGTCGATGAGTTTCGCATCGCCGTCGCTGAGACCTATGACGTGATCGTCACACCGACCGAGGCGGCCTACACGATCTTTGCCCAGGCCATGGACCGCAGCGGCTACGCGCGTGCGACCCTTGCGGTGCACTCCGGCCTGACAGCGGCTATCCCTCCCATGGATCCAGTATTCACCCGGACCATGCTCGACATGGGCATGCGCATGACTATGCCTGGGATGTCGATGCCCGGGATGAGCGCTCAGGTTCCCCCAGGGGTCTCTCATGCCACGATGCCGATGCCCGCGAAGCCGGCAATGTACACGAGCGGCGTGCCGGGCATGAACATGCGCAGTATGTCGATGACAGGCAAGGCCGCTTCGGGCCCAGGTAGGGATGGTATGGCGGGTATGCCGGGGATGGCGCCCGGCGATATGGCGCATGACAGGCTCCACGGCCCGGTGAACGCCAGCGGGCAGGTCGCCTACCCGCAAGCGCAGGATGTGCACCTGCGGCTCGGGCCGTCGGTTGTGCATATCGCCGCGCATCCAACCGAGCGGCTGAATATGCCGGGTGACGGCCTCAATGGCAACGGTCGGCGCGTGCTGACCTATGCGCAGCTGATCCGCCGCGCGAGCGGCCCGCAGAACCTCCCGTTCGTCACGCGGGAAGCCGATGCCGAGGTGCTACTGCACCTGACCGGCAACATGCAGCGCTTCATTTTCGGGTTCAACGGGCTCTCTTACGACCACAGCCAGCCGGTGCGCTTCCCGTACGGACAGCGCATCCGCGTGACGCTGATCAACGACACCATGATGGAGCATCCCATTCATCTACATGGGCTCTTCACCGAGTTGGACAACCATCGTGGCCGCCTGCGGCCACTCAAACACACCGTCAACGTCAAACCCGGCGAGATGCTGCACTACTTCGTCAACGCGACTGAGCTGGGACGCTGGGCTTATCACTGCCACCTGCTCTACCACATGGACGCGGGCATGTTCACCACCGCCGTGATCGCATGAGGTGCCCGCGGGGGAGGTGGATACCCGGCGGCATGCTTCTGACGGCTCTTCTACCGGTCATCGCACCGGCTCAGCAGCAGCCCACCGAGCCCGGCTGGCCCCAACCAGTCGACAACCAGGAGCGATTTGCCTACGCGATCCTCAACCAGAATGAGATCCGCACGGGCGGTGGTGAGGCCACGTATCGCTGGGACGGGGAGGGTTGGTGGGGCGACGATATCAATCGCGCCTGGATCAAGAGCGAAGGAAGCCTCAACACGGACACTGGTTTGCTCGAGGAAGGCGAAGCGCAGCTGCTGTATTCGCACGCGGTCTCGCCCTTCTTCAACCTGCAGGCCGGCGTGCGCGAGGAATTCGAGCCTTCGCCATCGCGAAGCTGGGCGGCACTCGGCGTGGAGGGCCTGGCGCCGCTCTACTGGGACATCGGCGCGACGCTTTTCGTGAGCGATGCCGGCAATGCCGGCGGACGTCTGGAAGGTTACTATGACTTGTTGCTGACGCAACGGCTGATGCTGCAGCCACAATTCGAGCTGAACCTGTTCTCGGCAGCCGATACGCCTCATCCCGCAGCCTACTCGAATTTCGATACGGGGCTGCGCCTGCGCTATGAGATCCGACGCCAATTCGCACCCTACGTCGGAGTCACCTATGAGAACGCTTACGGGGATGGTGCGCGATTTCTGCATTTGCAACATGTGCCGGTCGAACTGCTGCGACTCGTCGCGGGCGTGCGTCTCTGGCTGTGACTGGGCTCCCCCTCTGGGCTGAGCCTGAGACCGATCCGACCGGGCCGGCGTTTAGCACGGCAAACCGACCCCGAAGCCGCCACCGGTGACCGGTCCGTGTAGGGGGACGCAGATTGGGGCTAAAGCCGATGATCTGTTACGGCAATCCGGATTAATGTAGTGCGTGGCTGATGGCTGGTCAGCTGCTAAGGTGCTTTGGGCCATGGTTTCCCACCGGGTGCCATCAATTGACTAAGCCATCTATGACGCACATTATCCGAGGAGTACTCACCAGGCGGGCGAGCGAATGGGCATGAGCAAGCAGGTGGGCTCGCACACACAAAGAGTGTGGCTGATGGGCTTCGCCAATTCCACCTACGGATTCGGCTATGCCGTCGTCCTCGTCACAGCGCCTCAACTTTTAGCGTCGCACGGCGTCGCTGAGCCCGTGATTGCAGGAATGACGACGCTGGCGCTCTCGTCCAGCCTGTTAGTATTCGCTGTGGCTCCGGTGCTCGACACGTTGATCAGCAGGCGCGCGTGGTCCATCGGACTTGGCCTTGCTGGAGCCGCTTTGACGACCCTTGTGATGCTTTTGCCGGCGACCAGCCATATTCTCGGCGCCGCTCTTGCAGCAGACGCCCTGGTGCTGAGTCTCTACAATTCCGCGGTAGGGGGATGGCTCGGCGCGGTCCTGCCCAAAAGTTCCGATGAGACGATCGGCACATGGTTCACGATCGGGAATTCCAGCGGATTCGGTCTGGGTGCGCTCACCCAGTACTGGCTGCTCACACACACTCGGGCTGGGCTCGGCGCGGCGTTAGTCGGCGTTGCGACGCTGATCCCACTCGCCGTCTTGCCGCTGGTTCCGGCGACCGATGCCGGCCGCAAGGCCGTGCACGAAAGCTTTCGGAACCTTGCTCGAGACGTCGTCCAGTTGGTGAGACAGCCTCTGGTTCTGAGAGTGCTGCTGATGTTCATTCTACCGTGTGCCGCCTTCACCCTCACGAACGCCTTTGGGGGCATGGGGCCGGACTTTCATGCGACGGACAATCTGGTGAGCGTTGTGAACGGCATTGGCGCTGTCGTCATCGGTGTATTCGCATCCATTTTGGCTCGTCTTGTCCTGGAGCGAATTTCAGCGCCACTCCTCTATCTTGCGATTGGCAGCTTGGGCGCTGCCTTCACCCTGGGCTTGCTCGCCCTGCCCCACAGCCCCGCCACCTATCTACTTGCCGTTCTCGGCGAGAATGCCGCCCAGAGCTTCGCCCAAGTTTCGCAGAACGCCATCATTTTCCGCTCGATTCGACAAGGAAGCCCGCTCGCCTCCAGCCAGTTCGGCCTTTTGTCGACTGCTTTTGTCGTGCCTTACGTCTATATGCAAGGTCTCGACGGGTTCGGTTACAAGCTCGCGGGCGGCGTTACCGGCTCGTTCACGATGGACGCGTTGGTTAGCCTTGCAGCCTGCGCCCTCCTTTTCTGGCCGGTACTGCGCTGGGTCGCGACAGGTAAGTTGGAAGTGCCCGGCGAAGATTCCACAACCGAGGAGAACACTGCGTTGCATGCGGTCACCTGGCCAAGCTGATGGACGCATCACCGCTTTGGACCCGGCGCGCTGATTGCCGAGCGAACGCTATCGGGCGGGCCGCTGCGATTGTCTTCGGACAATCGGGCGGGTCATAGACCGTCCGGCGTAGTTGCGAGCGACATCAAAATAGGAGAATTCTGGTCGAGCGCGGTTACTTCATATTCCCTGTCGAGGATGCATGCGATCGTGCGGACACCGGCGCTCCGTATCCCCCGGCAAACTACTGCATAGCTCAGTTGTGGTTCCACTTGGCGGATGTATTGGCGCTAGTGGCCCATAAACTCGACGACAATCAGATGGAGGGGTGATGCAGCATTGGATACAATTTTACGCCGCGATCGGCACCGCCGCTGCGACGCTCCTCGGTCTATTATTTGTTGTGGTCTCGATCAACGTCTCGGCGGCATTAGGTCCTGACGAGGCGGTTTCCAGGCGACTGACGGAACAGGCTTTCCAGAATTATCTTGCGGTAATGATGGTGGCCTTCCTGGCGCAGTTTTCCGGCATCGAATCGCGAATTTTCGGCATGGTGACCCTGATCACCACCGCGGCTTGGTCAATCTGGGTTGTCATCAGATTCTGTCAGACGCTCACCCAACGCCTGGAACGGGGGTCATGGATCTACTCCGTACGACGACACGCGTCGTCCGTGATCGGGTTCGCGATCCTGATTGTTTCGGCGTTTCGCATGGCGCTGAACCTGGGTACGTCATACAACTGGCTCGCAGCCTCAACTCTCGTCCTGTTGTTCTCGGCGACTACGGTGTCCTGGGAGCTGCTGAGGCAGATCGCAAACCGTCGTCCGGGGTGATGCCCTGGAGCGTGAAGCGAGTCATATGGGACCGGGTTTCGGGGGCAGGGACTGACATCCTCCGGCCGACCGGGCGCGATCTCTTCGAGTTGACCGCTCTTTACTGAGACGGGGACGGCAGCCATCGTCCCGCCTCGTCGGATACCCAGAGGCCGCTGCCCTTCAAGTGGCCATCTTCGCGGTAGACATGCACCTGCAAAACGGCGCCACCGCGTTCCGCCGCGAGCGACAGCAACACCTCAGCAGTGAAGAGCCAGACGTGCTCATCGTCGTCGGTCCAGCCGGACCAACTTTGCCCGGCGCGCGTGGCGACGGTGACGATCGGCTGCAAGTCCCCCGGTAAGTCATCAAAGTGCAGGACTCGATGCGCGCGGTCCGGGATTCCGCCGGTTTTTTGCACGAAATCCTGCAACAGTTGTTCAGCGACGGCTGGTTGCTGGATTCTGCGTGTCCGGAGCGTTTCCATGCGATCTCAGGGTAGCAGCCGGGCAGCCGCCTGCGCCCGGTCGCAAGTATCATTTCCTCAACTCGGGTATCTCCGGCTACCGTTCGGACTACGGCGAGATACCCATGCCGCCTGACCCCACGCACTGAGAGGTGCCCCATGGAACTGAAGCGCAACGGCTCGCAACCCTCCGCCAAGGGGCCGCCTGAATGGTTCACCGGCAACGCGCGCATCGATCCATTGTTCACCGCACCTGCGCCGGCTCGCGTGGCCTGTGCCAGTGTCACCTTCGAGCCGGGCGCGCGCACCGCCTGGCATACGCACCCGCTGGGGCAGACGCTCATCGTCACGGCCGGCTGCGGCTGGACGCAGTGCGAGGGTGGCCCGATCGAGGAAATCCGCGCCGGTGATGTGATCTGGTGTCCGCCGAACCGGCGGCACTGGCACGGGGCAACCCCGACCACCTCGGTGACGCACATCGCCATTCAGGAGGCGCTGAACGGCAAGGTCGTCCAGTGGATGGAGAAGGTCACCGACGAGCAGTACGGGGCCGGTCCGGCCCGCAGCACGTAACGACGCAGCGGGTCGTGGCACATGTCAGCGTCGAGCTGTGGCCCGGCATGTCGGACCAGAAAAAGCATCGCCTGTGACGGGCGGGCCCACACGACTAAGGCCCGTAAACCAATACGCGATACGTGCCGAGGACAGCGCGAGGACGGGATGCGCGTCCGGTGGCATGCGGTGGCGGCGGGGTGAAATCGGCCGTGTCGACGAAGATGTCATGGGTCTTCAGATCGATGCCCATGGTCTTGGCGCCCTCTGCGGTGGTGACTGCGGGCAGCGCACTGAAACTATCGGGCGAGTTTTCGTGGAAGATGTGCAGCCGTCCGGTGAACGTCGAGACGAAAACATCGCCGGTGGCGGGATCATAACGGGCGGCGTCAACGCCATCGGTGATGGGAAAGGACTGAATGACCCTGCCGGTGTCGGCGTCGAGGATGTCGAGCACGGCGGGACGGCGACCGGCGCTGAACAGGCGATGGTGGACGGGATCGATGGCCAGCGCGGTGGGCGCGCCGGCGGGCGCGCTGGACCAGCGGGATTTGACCGTCATCGTGCGGGAGTCGATGGCAATGATCTGGTTGGTGCTGGCGAGATTGGCGTAAATGGTGCCTCGGCCGTCGGCGACCGCGAATTCAGGAGCGCCGCCCAGAGGAATGGTTTTGACCAGTCTGCCGGTGCGCGCATCGATGACGGTCGAGCTCTCGGGATCACCATTCATGGTGAATACGCGCTTGGAGACGGGGTCGTAGACCACACAGTCGGCATCGGGCTGGGCAGTGACCGTCCGGATGCGCTTCAGGGTGCTGAGGTCGAAGAGGGTGACCGTGCCGGCAGCACCGTCGGTGATGAAGCCGCGATCGAAGGGGCGGGCGAGGGCGACGCCGTGCTGGCGCCTGAAACCGACGATATCGCCGAGCAGCCGGCCCGTGTCGGCGTTGATGACCTGGACCTCGGTGCCGCGGCCCAGATAGACGCGGCGCCCCACGGAATCCACGCTGATGTAATCAAAATATTCGGCGGTGGCGCCCGCGGCGGGGCCGTAGTGGTAGGTCTGCAGCAGATGGTAGGGCCGGGCAGCACTGCCGGGCAGCGGGGCGGCCAGCGACTCGCGCCCCATGCTCATGAGCGCCGCGACGACAATGCAGGAAAGCAGCAGAAGAAGCGCGCCAGGCAGTGGAGCAATGCGGAGCGGGATCGTCACGTGCGGCTCTCCTTCACGCCTGAGAATATCCCCGGGCGACTATACACCGCTCGATGGAGCGGCAAACACGGCTCCGGCAGCTTGATCTGCTGCACCCGCAACGTTTGTTGCCCGGCGTGATATGGTAGCGCCAGATGCACGAACCGCCAGCTGCTCACCGCCCGCCGCCCACGCGCGAGCGCACCTGGATTTACGGCCTGCTGATCGGACCGTCGGCGGTCACGGCCAACGGCGTCATCCAGGGGGGCGTGCTGGCCTATCTGCTCAGCGTGCAGAACGTGGGCAGCGGCATGCAGTCCCACCTGATCGGCCTGCTCTCCCTGCCGACCAGCCTGTACTTCCTCTGGAGTCCCATGACCGACTTCTTCGTGCGCCGTCGCACGTGGGTATTGTGCGGAGGGTTGTCGGCCGCACTGCTGATGGCCGTGAGCTTTCACCAGCCGCACCTGTCATCGCGCACCGCGCTCGCTCTGATGTTCGTCAGCGCCTGCTGCAGTCAACTGGTGGTATCCAGCTGCGGGGGGATCATGGGCACGCTGCGCGCCGAGAACACCCGACGCATGGCCGCGAGCTTCTACCAGGCGGGATCGATGGGCTTCGGCGCGCTGGCGGCGTGGATACTCATCTACCTGAGCTCGCGCACCGGCCAGAATGTGCTCGGACTGGTCGCCGCGGTGCTGATCGGCCTGCCGGCACTGGCTGCGCTCGCGGCACCGGCTCAGCAGCAACTCGCGAAAGATCGGTTCGCCCTCGTGATGCGGCGAATCTGGGACGAGTTTCGAACGACGTTCCTGAGGCGCGAGGCCCTGCCGTACATCGCCTGCATGACCTTTCCAATGGCCAGCGGCGCCGCCGCGGGCCTGCTGCCCGGCGTCGCCCGTCAGTTCGGCGTCGGCGGCGATCAGGTCGCCTGGATCAACGGCTTGCTGGGCGGGATTCTGATGGCCGCCGGCGCCGTGCTCATGTCGCTGATTCGCACCCGCATGCGAGTATCGGTCCTGTACATGACCGTCTCGCTGGTGAACTGCCTGTGTTCCGCGGTGCTGTGGCTCGGGCCAGCGCGACCCGGCACCTATTACGCGGGCGTGCTGCTGTATCTGTTCACGCTGGGCTCCGCCTACGCCACCTTCACAGCCGTGGCGCTGGAGTTTCTCGGGGATTCCGGCAAGAGCGGCAGCGGCCGTTACAGCATCATCAACTCGCTCGGCAACATTCCGGTGCTTTACATGCTGCAGGTGGACGGGTGGGGTGGGGATCATTGGGGAGGGCGGGGCCTGGCGGGTGCCGAGACCGTCGTCGGCGGCCTTGGTGCCCTTGCGCTGCTGGCGTACCTGCTGACACGCGCACCCGCGAGGCGCTTTGGGAACGGGCAATCGCTGGCAGCCGATTGAATCGCGCCGCCCTGCCTGGCGGCGCTATGGGCCACCCGTCGGGGGCTGGGGCGCTGGCGCCGCCTCTTCGCCGGAACGTCCCAGCGCCTCCACCGGTGCGGAGCGTGCCAGAGCCCGCCAGGCCTCGAAGCAGTGCAGATGCATGGGAAGCGTGGCTTTGGCACCGACCGGGCACTCGACCTCGAATTCGAGCTCCGAGGCCGAGATGATCCTGTCACAGCAGGCACACGGAGCGCCGTCGCCGGCTCCGCCGAAGAGCCGGAAGCCCTCGCATGGCGGCAATCTGCCAGCCAGGATCTTTGCACGGATGAGTTCGTTGACGCCAGGTTCTTCCATGAGACGAGCCCCGGAAGCAGCGGCGTCTTAGCTTATACATCGCGGCGGGTGGCGCAGCGTTACGTTTTGGAAAGCTACCCGAGCAATGCGTCAATAGAATTAAAGCACGGTTAAGATGTCATCAGGGCACCCGCGGCCCAGGGCACGTGCCGGGCATGTGCGGGGGCACGCCCGCGTTCCATGTCTATCCCGTCAGCGCCGTCATGATCGTGTCCCTGGTGATCCTGAACGACGGCTCGATGCTCTCGGGCCTCAGGCACGAGGATGCGTGGACTTGCCCGACCAGCGGTAGTGCCAGCGCGGCGGGCCTTGCATGAGATCCGCCAGCCACTCGAGTCCCACCAGGTTGCGGCAGGCGATGGCAAACGCGCTGGTCAGCGGGACGGCGAGGAATAGCCCCGCAATACCCCATAACAGGCCCCAGAACGTCAGCGCCACCATGATCACAAAGGGGCTGAGATTGAGCGAGTGCCCCAGCATGATCGTCTCTACGACGTCGGTGAGGATGAAGTGACTGAGGATCAGCACCGCGAGGACGAAGAAGGCCAGAGCGACCGAGCCGAATTGCAGGAACGCCATGAGCGCCGGCAGCGCCGTACCGACAGCTCCCACCACGGGAATGAAGGTCAGCAGGAACATCAGCAGCGCCCAGAATCCGGCAAACGCGACTCCCAAAGAGGCGAGCAGCGCATAGGCCACCAGCCCCATCAGGATACTCAGAAAGCTGCAGACACCGAGGTAGGACTGGATGCCGCGCCCAATCAGGCGCACGGCTCTCTCGCCCTCCGTTCCGTGGCTCGTGTGGCGCAGCTTCTGCAGCTTCACGGGCAGGTGATGTTGCCCCGCCAGCAGAAACCCGACGTAGACGACGATCAGCGTGGTTTCCTCCACGACCCCGCTTATCGGGACGATCGCTCCGCGCAGCAGTCCCGCCCAGAAGGCTTCGCTGCCGCTGCTGCTGAAATCGAGCGATGGCAGCGCGCGCTGCAGCCATTCGTGCGACGACCAGATGGACTGCAATTTATCCGCATAGAGCGGCACCTGCTGCGCAAAGGTGCCGGCCTCGGTACTGAAGATGAACACCATGAGATACATGGAAGTGCAGATCAGAATCAGCGCCGCGCTCCAGGCGAGCCAGGCGGGACAGCCGGCGCGCCGCAGGACGTCCACGAAGGCGTTCAGGATGCCCCACAGCATGAGCGCGATCCCGAGCGGCACGAGCAGCGGCCTGCCGACGTAAAGCAACAGCAGCAGCAGCGCTGCGCCGAGCAGCCAGCTGTTGATGCGCTCTATCTCAACCTTCATTGTTTCCTGCCGCCGGGGAATGCTACGTCAAAGCCGCGGAGCGGGGAATGGCGCACACCCGCGCGGGCGAGGTATGCTTGACGCACGCCACCACGGTTGTCGCCATCGGGAGGTTACAGGGATGCGTTGTGTGGTACGCGTTCTCGCGACTGCGGCATGCCTGCTCGCCGCCGCGGCTGCCTGTGGCGCCGACTCGGACTTCTGGACGACGCCGACCATCCACGGCTACGGCCGAATTCATCTCGTGCCGCACGCGGCCTATGCGCCCGACCGGGCCGCTCACTACAAGATCGTGTTCGCGCTCACGGATGCGGCGAGAACCCCCGCGGAGGTGAATCCCTCGCTGGATCGGGTGGCGCGCACGGTAAACCTGTACGTCGCCTCCGGCGTGCCGCTGTCGCATCTGAAATTCGTGGCGATCGCCTACGGCGCGGCCACTCCCCTGGCGCTCGATGATGAGCATTACCGCGCCCGGTTCGGCACCGCCAATCCCAATCTGCCGCTGATCGCGCTGCTGCGCAAAGCGGGCGTCGATGTGGCCGTGTGCGCCCAGGCGGTGGCGGGGTATCATTTCGACTACTCCTGGCTCGACCCGTCGGTCACACTGGCGCTGTCAGGCCTGACGACAGTGACCACCCTCGAGCACGCGGGCTATGTGCTGATGCCCCTGTAGAGGGTGCCAGGCGCGGATCGGCCCCTGCGCTCACAGCCGCGGCTGTCGATCTTCGAGCACTACGGTTTTCGACCCTACGTGGCTACGCCGTGAACGTGCGCAAGTCTGCAGCCCTGGTACGTGTGATGCCGGCGGTGCTGGCCGCTGTCGGCCTGTCGGGCTTCGCGATCCGCAGCACTCTCGCGGCGACTCGCGCCGCCGATCAGGGCGTGGCAGGCAGCTGCGCTGCCTGTCACGGCAGCGCGGGGCAGGGCAGCCCCGCGCTCGACGCCCCGCGTCTGGCGGGACTGCCGCGGAACTACCTGCTGCGGCAGATGCAGGCATTCGCCGGCGGGCAGCGCAGGAGCGCGATCATGGCGCCGATCGCACGCGCCTTGTCCGCGGGCGAGCTCGCGCGGCTGGCGAGCCTCTACGCCCGCTCGCGGGCTGCGCCGACGGTGACGAGCGCGGCCGGCACGGCCGCCTCGGCTGGCGCGGCCAACGATCTTCAGCTGCTGGCCCGCGGTGCGCGGCTCGCCCGGCTCGGCCGCTGGCAGCAGCAGCTGCCGGCGTGCACTCAGTGCCATGGCGCGCGCGGCAGCGGCGTGGGCGAGAGCTTCCCGCCGCTCGCAGGCCAGAGCGCGGCGTATCTGCGCGCGCAGCTGCAGGCCTGGCAGAGCGGCGCGCGCGATCCGGGCCCGCTTGGACTGATGGGCGCGATCGCCCACAGGCTCTCTGCGCTCGATATCAGCGCGGTCGCGGTCTATTTCGCCAGCGGGCAGCCCGCCGTCCTGCCGGCGCCCGCGCAGTCGCAGCCGCCGGAGCAGCCGCAGCCGCCGGAGCAGTCGCAGCCGCCCGCGCAGAGCGCAGCGGCGGCCGTGGCCGCACCGTTCAGTCCACCACCGGACTCGCTGATACCGCACGATGCCTTCGGCCGCGTGGTGCGATTCGGCGAACAGATCTTCGATGATCCGTCCGCCTACGCGGCGGGCTTCGTGGGCAACCGCCTGCGTTGCAGCAGCTGCCATCTGGATCGTGGGCGACGGGCCGGCTCGGCGCCGATGTGGGCCGCATACGTGGCCTACCCGGCTTATCGCGCTAAGAACGGTCACGTGAACACCTTCGCCGAGCGGCTGCAGGGCTGCTTCAGGTACAGCATGAACGGCCAGGCGCCGCCGCTCGGCAGTCCGGTCCTCGTCGCACTGGAGAGCTACGCTTACTGGCTCGCCAGCGGCGCACGCGTGACAGCGCACCTGCCCGGTCGAGGCTACCCGCGCGTGCCGCCACCGGCGCGGCCTGCCGATTTCCGGCGCGGCGCGCGCGTCTATGCCGAGCACTGCGCACTCTGTCACGGGAAAGACGGCGCCGGCCAGAATGCTCGCGAGGGCACCTTGGCGTTCCCTGCGCTGTGGGGCGACGGCTCCTTCAACTGGGGCGCGGGCATGGCCGACGTTGATAACGCCGCCGGTTTCATCCGGGCGAACATGCCCCTGAGCCAGGACCACACGCTCAGCCCTCAGCAGACGTGGGATGTGGCGCTGTTCATGGACAGTCACGAGCGACCGCAGGATCCGCGCTTCCAGGGCAGCGTGCAGGCGACGCGTCGCCGCTTTCACGACGGCGCCGATTCGATGTACGGCCGCCGCGTCAACGGCCACATCCTCGGCGAGGGCTCGACGGCCGCCGGTGGCGCCCTGCAGCGGGTCGCGCGCTGAGGTTGCCTGGGGGGCGCGCGAAGCGGCCCGACCCGGGGGGGCGGGCGCTCTGGCTACAGCACCCCGACGGCGCGCTCGAGCTCGAACTGCGCGATCGCCAGATCGAAGTGCGCGTCGTCGCGATTGGTCAGTGCCGCGGCGCGCAGGGATTCGGCATCGAGGACCTGACTACCGGTGCCGGCGCCGGCCTGGTAGAGCTGCCGTGCGACGCGCAGATTCTCTTCTGCCTGTGTGACCGCATCGGCGGCGCTGGTCAGGCGCGCGCCGGCCTGCGTGCGATCAAGCCAGGCCTGCTGGACCTGCAGGCGGATGCGTGAGGTCAGATCCTGCAGCTGCTGCTGCTGGGCGCGTGCGGTCGCGCGCAGCGCATCGGCGCGCGCGCGGGTCTGTCCACCATCGAACAGCGTCCAGCGCAGCCCCACGCCCACGTAGCCGAAGTCCTGTCGGTCCAGCACCGTGCTGTCGAAGTGGTAGTAGCCCAGATTCAGCGCCAGCTGTGGGCCGCTCTGTGCGGCTTCGGCGCGCGCCTGCTGCTGGTAGGCATCAGCGCTTTGCGCAGTCGCAGCCAGCTCCGGGCGCGCGCGCAGCGCGCGCTCCATCAGCGTCTGCAGGTTGGCGCCGATCAGGGCCGCAGCGCCCGCGGGCAGCTGCTCATCGAGCTGCGGGACGCGCTCGAGGTCCTGGCCGAGATAGCGATTGTAGGCCGCGATGGCCAGCTGCAGGGCGTTCTGCGCGCGCAGACGTGCCTGATCGGCATTGGCGCGCGCCACGCGTGCCGCCAGCACATCGGTCAGCGGCACGCTCTGCGCAGCGTAGAGCCGCTGCGCATCGGCCAGGTGCGCCTGCAGGCTCGCGAGCTGCGATTGGGCTACGCTGAGGGCTTCACGGGTGCGCAGGACATCCACATAGGCCTGCGCGACCTGCAGGCGCAGATCCTCGGCGCTGCGTGCGTGCAGATCGGCCGCTACCGCCGCGCCGGCACGCGCCGCCTGCACCGCGGCATCGATGTGTCCGCTGGTATAGAGCGGCACGGACACCTCCGCCGAGGCGATGCCGACACGGTTATCGGGAAAGATTGCCGGCGACAGCAGGCGGCCGCTGGCCGTGGCAATCGACAGCGCCGGCGCATCCTGCAGCTGGTCCACCGAGCCACCGACCGCAAGGCTCGGCCAGTGCGCCGCGCGGGCGGCGCGCAACTGCGCGTCGGCCGCGTCCTGCTGGCTGGCGCTGGCGGCGAGCGCCGCATCATGCTCGGCGGCCATCTGCCAGGCCTGCTGCAGCGTTTCGGCCCGGGCAGTCGCCACCCCGAACGTGCCCAGCACCCCGAACGTGCCCAGCACCCCGAGCGTGCCCAGCACCCCGAGCGTGCCCAGCACCCCGGGTGTGCCCGGCATCCGGAGCGTCGCCAGCCATCGCGCCGCGTGCATGCTGGCTCCTAGCCGGCCGAGCGCTTGAGCGTTGCGATGCCCAGCGTCTTGAGGATGTAGGTCTCGTAGATCGGCGCAAGCGAGCCGGTGCGCACCTTGCGCAGGAAGTACTTCTCGAAGGCGACCTTGGCGAGATGCACCCACTTGCCCTCCTTGGACCAGGTGAGATTGCGCGGTGGGATCTGCGGCAGGGCGACGAAGGCAACGCCGGTGTCGCCGAAGTCCGCCAGGCAGATCGCATTCCAGGTCGCCTCGGCGGTGGCCGGTCGGCCCTGCAGGTCCGCGGCAATGTTCTCCACCGTCGCCGAAACCATCGATTCGATCATGTAGCCGGTCTTGGGAGCGCCGGTCGGCACCGGCGTGGACTCCACCGGTGGAATGGCGATGCACACACCGACCGAGAAAATATTGGGATACTTCCTGCTGCGCTGGTGGCCATCGACCAGCACGAAGCCGCGCGGATTGCACAGCTCCGGTACCGCGGCGACGGCCGGTGCGCCGCGAAACGCCGGAATCACCATGCTGTAGGCAAAGGGCAGCTCGTGCTGCCTGCGCAATGCGCCGGCCTCGTCGAGCTCCTCGACCTGCATGGAGTGCTCGTGAACCTCCTTGATGCGGGCGTTGGTAATCCACCTGATGTGTCGCTCGCGCAGCTCCGACTCCATCAGCCCCTTGCTGTCACCCACGCCACCGAGCCCCATGTGTCCGATGTACGGCTCGCTGGTCACGAACGTCATCGGCACGCGGTCACGGAGCTTGCGGGCGCGCAGATCCGCATCGATGATCATCGCGGTCTCGTAGGCGGGTCCGAAGCAGCTGGCCCCCGCGGCGGCACCGACGACCACCGGCCCGGGGGACTGCAGGAACCGCTGGTAGTGCTCCCAGGCCGCGATCGCGTGCGAATGCGTGCACACCGACTGCGTGTGGCCCTGCGGGCCGAGTCCCGGGACCTCGTCGAAGGCGAGGGCCGGTCCGGTGGCGATCACCAGGTAGTCGTAGGCGAGCACCTCACCGCCTTCGAGGGTCAGGCGCGAGCCGGGGGCATCGATGGCGGTGACGGGTCGGCTGATCCACTCGATGTCGTGCCGCGCCAGGGGGCGCTGCATGGCGACGCTGGTCTGCTCGGGCGTGCGCCAGCCGACCGCGATCCAGGGGTTGGAGGGCGTGAATTCGAAGTGCGTGCGCGCGCCGATCAGCGTCACCCGATGTGCCTTGCCGAGCCGCTCGCGCAGACCGAAGGCCGCGGGGATGCCGCCGAGCCCTGCACCGACCACGATGACATGAGCCATGGGATTACCCTCCTGTGGATGCCCGGACAGCAAGCCGGCGTTGGTAGCTGAAGAACAGGATCGGAATGACCAGCAGCGTCAGCAGTGTCGACACCATGATGCCGAACAGCAGCGACACCGCCAGACCCTGGAAGATCGGATCATCGAGGATGAACACGGCCCCGAGCATGGCCGCCACCGCGGTCAGCAGGATCGGGCGCGCGCGGATTGCGGCCGCATGCACCACCGCCTGCTCGAGCGCCACCCCCTGCGCCAGCTGTGCGCGAATGAAATCCACCAGCAGGATGGAATTGCGCACGATGATGCCGGCCAGCGCGATCATGCCGATCATCGACGTGGCGGTGAACTGCGCCCGCAGCAGCGCATGGCCCGGCATCACGCCGATGATGGTCAGCGGAATGGGCGCCATGATGATCAGCGGCAGTGCGTAGGAGCGAAACTGCGCGACGATCAGCAGGTAGATCAGCACCAGGCCCACCGAGTAGGCGAGACCCATGTCACGAAAGGTTTCGTAGGTGATCTGCCACTCGCCGTCCCATTTGATGCCCACCGCCTCGGGCCGCGTGGGCGGGGCGAGCAGATGCTGCTCGATGAGGCGCCCATCGAGCCGCCGGTGACGCAGGCTCGCCATGAGGCGGAACATCCCATAGAGCGGGCTGTCGAGGGGACCCGCCATGTCGCCGGTCACGTAGGTGACCGGCAGCAGGTCCTTGTGATAGCGCGGCGCATCCCAGAGTGCGTGCTGCACCTGCACGAGCTCGGCGAGCGGTACGCTGTGGCCGTCGGCGGCGCTGATGGGCAGGGCAAGCGCGGCGGACAGATCGGCGCGATCGGCGCTGGCCAGCTGCAGATGCACCGCGATCGGGTCCTCTTCGGGTCCGCGATGTACGTAGGTCACGTCCTCACCTGCCAACGCGACGCTCAGGGCGCTCACCACGCGCTGCACGGGTACCCCGAGCAGCCCCGCCTTGGCTCGGTCCACCGTGACGATCAGCCGTGGCGCGTCGCTGCCGACCGAATCATCGGTATCCACGATGTCGGGCGTGCTGTCGAACAGCGCGCGCAGCGAGCGGCCGAGGCGGCGCTCCTGCGCATAGCTGGGCGCGTAGATCTCGGCCACCAGCGGGGCCTGCACCGGTGGACCGGGGGGCACCTCCACGACCTGCAGAGACTCGGCACCCAGCCGAGCCGCGGCGCGTGCCAGCGCCGGGCGCAGCGCGCGCGCGATGTCGTGGCTCTGACGGCTGCGCAGGCTCTTGTCGACCAGGTCGACCTCCAGATCCCCCTGGTTGGGTTCGGCGCGCAGGTAGTACTGGCGCACCAGGCCGTTGAAGTTGATGGGGGCGGAGGTGCCGGCATAGGCCTCGTAGTCGGTGACCTCGGGCGTGCGGGCGACGATGCTGCCGAGCTGCCCGAGCACCGCGGCGGTGCGCTCCAGCGGCGTACCCTCGGGCATGTCGAGGATCACCTGGAATTCGCTCTTGTTGTCGAACGGCAGCATCTTCAGCACCACCAGGCGCACGCCCACGAGCGCCACCGCGAGCAGGATCGCTGCACAGATGCCGCCATACAGCCAGTGTCGGCGCCGCCGCGCGCGCTCACCGCTCAGGAAGGGGACCAGCACGCGCCTGAACAGGCGCTGCATCGCGCTCTCGGCGCCGGTCTCGACGGCCGGGTGGGCGCGCTCCCGGGTCATCAGCACGCGGCAGAGCCAGGGGGTGAAGATGAGGGCGACCGCCAGGGACAGCAGCATGCCCATGCTGGCGTTGATCGGGATCGGACTCATGTAGGGCCCCATGAGTCCGGAGACGAACGCCATCGGCAGCAGCGCTGCGATGACCGTGAGGGTCGCCAGCACCGTCGGCCCGCCCACTTCGTCCACGGCGCGGGGCATCAGCTCGATCAGGCGCGTGCCCTCATCCTGCAGCTGCAGGTGCCGGTGCACGTTCTCCACGATCACGATGGCGTCATCCACCAGGATCCCGATCGAGAAGATCAGCGCAAACAGCGACACACGATTGATCGTGAAGCCGTAGGCCCAGGAGGCGAACAGTGTCGCCGCGAGCGTCACGATGACCGCGGCGCCGACCACGGCCGCCTCGCGCCGTCCCACGGCCAGCAGCACCAGCAGCACCACCGAGACGGTGGCGAAGATCAGCTTTTCGATGAGCTTGTTGGCCTTGTCGTTAGCGGTGACGCCGTAGTTGCGCGTGACCGTCACGTGCACGCCGGCGGGCAGGTAGCCGCTGCGCAGCTGCTGCACGCGCTGCAGAATGCCGCGCGCGACGTCGATCGCGTTGCTGCCCGGTTTCTTGGAGATCGCGAGGGTGACCGCCGGCTCGGTGACGCCCATCGGCAGCCCGAGCGTGCGGCCCGCAGTCCCCGCGCCGATCCAGGCGTATTCAGACGGTGCCTGCGGCGCATCGGTTACCCGTGCGACGTCGCGCAGGTAGACGGGCTTGCCGTCGCGCGTGGCCACGATGAGACCCGCCACCTGATCGGCATCACTGAGAAATTCGCCGGCCTGTACCGGCATGAGCCGTCCGTCATCGACCACATCGCCGGCCTGACGCACGAAGTTGGCGGCGCGCAGCGCGCTCTGCAGCTGATCGACCGTCAGCCCCACGGCCGTGAGACGCGTGGGGTCCAGGCGCACGCTCAGCACCGTCGGCTGGCCACCGACGACGTCTACCGTGCGCGTGCCCGGCACGCGCTGCAGCTGCGACTGGAGCGCACGGGCGACCTGTCCGAGCTGCAGCCCTCCCATGTAGGCATCCGTGCTCCACAGCGTGAGCGTGACGATCGGCACATCGTCGATGCCCTTGGGTTTGATCAGCGGTTGGCCGACCCCGAGTCCCGCCGGACGCCAGTCCTGGTGCGAGTACACCGCGTTGTAGAGGCGCACGAGCGCATCGTTGCGGTGAATGCCGACCTGGAACTGGACGCTCACCACCGCGACACCCGGGCGCGAAACCGAATAGATGTGCTTGATGCCGGAGATCTCGGCGAGCACGCGTTCCATCGGCGTGCTGACCAGATGCTCGACCTGGGCGGCGCTGGCGCCGGGAAACGGCACGAAGATGTTGGCGAAGGTCACGTCGATCTGCGGATCCTCCTCGCGCGGGGTCACCAGCACCGCGAACAGCCCCGCCAGCAGAGCGATCAGCGCCAGCAGCGGCGTCAGCTGGCTATAGAGGAAGTGACGCGCGATCCGACCCGTGGGTCCCAGATGCACGGAGGGCTCGTTCACGGCGCGCCTCGGGGCCTCAAGGGAGCCTCAGGGGAGCCTCGGGGATGCATCGGGTGTGCCGCCGGCGGCAGACGCGGCGGCCGCCTGCACATCGGTGGCGACCCGCTCGCCCGCGCTCAGTCCTGCAAGCACCTGCACGCGCTCGCCGAAGCGGTGGCCGAGGCGCAGGTAGCGCAGCGTCCAGTGCCGCCCCTCGAGCACGTAGGCGCAGGTGAGCTCACTGCGATATAGCACCGCCGTGCTCGGGATGAGCAGGTGCTCGGCCTCACCGATCACCACCCCCACGGACACGTACATACCGGGGTCCAGGTAGATGCCTGGGTAGGCCCGCAGCGCCTCGGGCGGCAGCTGCAGTCGCGCATGGATGGTGCTCGAGACGCTGGAGGCCTCAGGAAAGATCGTCAGCCGTGTCGCGGGGATGCGTTGTCCCTGCACGTAGATCGCCGCCTGATGCCACTGGCGCACGGCCGTGATGTCACTCTCGGGAATCTCCACATCCACGCGCAGGTGCTCGGGGGCAAGACCTTCGATCACGGCGCTGCCTGGACCGACCAGCTCGCCGACCTGCACCAGACGCCGCGTGATCACCATGGCATACGGGGCGCGGATCTCGGTGTAGTCCAGCCCCTCGCGGGCCCTTGCGAGGGCGGCCTGTGCCGCGGCAAGCTGCGCTGCGCGCGCGTCACGCGCGGCGAGGGCGCGCTCGTCGTCGGCTTTGGGCAACACGCGTTGGCGATACAGAGAGTCGACGCGCTGATAGTTGGAGGCCGCCTCATCACTGTCGGCCTGCGCGGCACGGACCGCAGCCTGCGCCTGCTCGAGACCCGCGCGCTGTTGTGTACCGCGCAGGTGCGCGATCACGGCGCCGGCCGGTACGAAATCATCGACGTCGTAATCCAGTGCGGTGACCCGTCCCGCGGTCTGTGCGGACACGGTGGCGGTGTCGATGGCCTCGACCGTGCCGTCCAGCCGCTGCTCGAGGGGCACGCGCATGAGCGCCGCGGTCACGCTCGCCACGGCCTGCGAGGCCTGCGCCGCCGGTGCGGAGCCGGTATGGCTGCAGCCACTCAGAGAGCTGCCAGCGGCCAGCAGCAGCCCGACTGCCACGATGGTCGAGGTTCGCCCCCGGGAATTCATCGGCGTCCCACGTGGTCGGAGGCGAGCACGCTCAGGCAAAGGCCCGGCCCGCGGGCACGCCCAGCCGTTTGAGTATCGCAGCGAGTGGACAGAAGCCGCTGAAGGCCGATTGCAGCAGATTCAGGGCCACGAAGGCTGCGAGCCACAGCCAGTAGGCGCTCACGAAATGCGCCAGCAGCAGACTCATGAGCAGCACGCCGCCGGCAAAGGCCAGGACGATGCGGTCGATGTTCATGACGGGTTGCTCCGTTGGCAAGCTCATGCTCGGCCATGCTCGGCGCTGCACAGCGTCCCGACCATTCGTAGCAAACGCAGGTGCTAGGTATTAGTGCGAATGGCGCCGCAGGTGCCGCGGCCGCCGGCCGCACGGCAGATGCAGTGATGCCAATGTCGAGCGAGCAGAACCGGCATCTGCGAGAATGTCGGCGCGTCCATCGCGAGGCGAAGCACGCCGGCGGCGCACGGTTGCAGTCGAGGAGGGTGGGTGATCGATGACTGCGGTGAGCGCCATTCTGTCGATTCTCTCGGGCAGCATGGTGGGTCTCACACTGGGCACGATCGGCAGCGGTGGCTCGATCCTGGCCGTGCCTCTGATGGCGTACCTCGTGGGTCTGCCGCCGCATGTTGCCATCGGCACGAGCGCCGTGGCGGTGGCGGCCAGTGCGCTCGCCAATCTTGCCGGTCACGCGCGAGCGCGAACGGTGAAATGGTCCTGTGCCCTGGTGTTCGCGCTGAGCGGCGTGATCGGGGCCGCGCTCGGCGCGCAACTGGGCAAGCGCGTCGACGGCCGGGCGCTGCTCGGGGCATTCGGTGTGCTGATGCTGGTGGTTGCGGGGCTCATGCTGCGGCCGCGACGCGCCGGCCATGATCCGCAGGTACGTTTGACGCGCGCCTCGGCGAGGCGCCTGTTACCGCCGCTGGCCGGGATCGGATTTGCAGTGGGTGGCCTCTCGGGGTTCTTCGGTATCGGCGGCGGCTTTCTGGTTGTGCCGGGGCTCATCGCGGCCACTTCCATGCCGGTACTGAATGCCATCGGTTCATCACTGGTGTCCGTGTCGGCCTTCGGGGCGACCACGGCCGTCAGCTACGCGGTATCGGGACTGGTCGCATGGCCCGTGGCGGGCCTGTTCGTACTCGGCGGACTGGCGGGCGGGTACGCCGGCATCGAAGCAGCCAAGGCCCTGGCTCGGTACAGGCGCCTGTTGACGATGTTGTTCAGCGGAATCGTCGCTCTGGTGGGCGCTTACGTGACCGCGCGAGGCTTGGCGCGCTTCATCTGAGCGCGGTATCCCGCCCATTGATAGCGCATGCCGGCGCGGGATGGGCGCATCCTCAACGAAGCATCGAATGCGGGCGGGCTACAGGTCGCCGAAGAGCGTGCCCGAACAGACTATACTGCCCCGTGGCGCTATGCAGGCCGTGAATCGGGATGTGAGCCAATGACGGCTGGGATGAATCCGCGAGTGACTCAGGCGCACAGCCGGGAGAAGCGCTGGAGCGCCGAATATGCCGTGCTTCGACAACTGTGCCTCGCGTCCGGCCTGCATGAGGCAATGAAGTGGGGTCAGGCGTGCTACGATCTGGACGGCCGCAACGTGGTCCTGATCCACGGTTTCAAGGATTACTGCGCCCTGCTGTTCATGAAAGGCGCTCTGCTCAAGGAGCCCAAGGGCATTCTCATTCAGCAGACCAGGAACGTGCAGGCCGCCCGGCAGATCAGGTTTGCGGGCCTTGCGGATATCCATCGGCAGAAGGCGGTCGTAGCCGCGTACCTGCGCGAGGCCATCGCCGTTGAGAGAGCCGGCGCCAAGGTCAAGATGAAAAGCGTGGCGCGCTTCGCGGTGCCGGTGGAGCTGCAAAGCCGTCTGGATGATGACCCCAAGCTGGCCGCAGCCTTCCGTGCGCTGACCCCGGGACGGCAGCGAGGCTATTTGCTGTATTTCGGCGGCGCCAAACAGGCGGCGACGCGCGCGGCGCGCGTGGAAAAGCACGCGGCGCGGATTCTGCGGGGACTGGGCCTGGGCGATTGATCGAGCTCCAGCTCGAGCTCGCGCGCCGGCTCAGGTCTCGGCGCCGCGCTCGCGGGCCAGATAATCGCTCACCGGCAGGCGTGCGATGACGCGACCGGTCTCCATGACCACCACCTCGTCCACGAGGCCGGCGAGCCCACTCAGCCGGTGCGTGATGAGCAGCACGGTGCGGGCGCACGCCGCGGTCTGCAGCGCACCGTACAGCGCGCGCGCGGTGCGCGCGTCCAGTCCCTCCGTGGGTTCATCGAGCACCAGCACCGATGTGTCCTGCAGCAGCGCTCGGGCGATGGCGATGCGCCGGGCTTCGCCGCCGGAGACCAGCGCGCCCCCCTCGCCCAGCAGGGTGTCATAGCCCTCGGGCAGACGAGCCACGAAGCGGTCCAATTGAGCCAGTGCGACCGCGCGCCCTATCCTGGCCGCGTCGGCCCCGGGCGCAGCCAGCAGCAGATTGTCGAGCAGCGACAGGTTGAACAGCACGGTCTGCTGCGCGATGACGGCGATGCGTCGGCGCAGCGCATCCCCCTGCAGCTGCTGCAGCGGCTGGCCGCCGAAGAGCACGCGCCCCTGCTGCAGGGGGTACAGCTTCAGCAGAGCCGCCAGCAGAGAGCTCTTGCCGGCCCCGGAAGCACCCACGACGGCCACGCGCGCGCCCGCGGCCAGCACCAGATCGACGCCCTGCAGCGCCCAGGGTGCCTGCTCGGCATAGCGCAGATAGGCGTTCTCGAACACGACCGTGGGCGCCGCCGGCAGGGGCGCGGAGCTCTCGGGCTCGGTAAAGGCCGGTGGCGTATCGGCGAGCTCGAACACGCGCGCGCCGGCGACCGAGGTGGCGCGCGCCTGCGCCAGCGCCTCGGACAGCGGCGCGATGAGCTCGAACGATGCCAGGATCAATAGTGACAGCATCACGATCAGGGGCGGGGAGAGCGTGCCGTGATGCACCGCCGTCGCTGCGAACAGCAGCACGGCCAGCAGCGTCAGCTGCGCGAACCCTCCCACCAGGCCGCCGGTCACGGCCTGCAACCGCTCGATGTGTCCGCGGCGCGCATCCAGCCGTGCCGCCAGCGCCTCGATGCGCGCAGTATGCGCGGCCACCCCTCCCCAGGCGAGCAGCTCGGCGGATCCCCGGAACGCATCGAGCAGCATGCCGCGCAGCGCCGCCGCTTCGGGGATCGCACGCGCGGCATCGGGCGCGGCGCGGCGCTGGACCCCGGCCGGCAGCAGTACGCCCGCCGCCAGCGCTCCCAGCAGCAACGCCCACGCGGCGGCCGGCAGCACTCTGAAGCAGATGAGCAGCCCGACCGCCACGCTCAGCAGCGCCACCGCCGTCGGCACCAGTACCGCCAGGTAGAAATGCTCGAGCGCATCGATATCGGCGCGCAGACGCGCGAACAGCTCGGCGCTTCGCAGCGCCGCCAGGCGTGCGGGGGCCAGCGGGATCAGTCGGCGAAACAGCCAGGCGCGCAGCCCCCCAAGGCCGCGCAGCGTCGCCTCGTGTGTGACCACGCGCTCGCCATAGCGGCCGGCGCTGCGCAGTATGGCGAAGGCGCGGATGGCGGCCGCGGGCGTGTAATAGTTGATGAGTACGCCGCTTGCGCCGGCCAGCGCCATGGCTGCGATGAACCAGCCCGCGACCGCGATCAGGCCGACGGCGCCGAGCGCCGCCAGCAGCGCCAGTGCGGCTCCACCGAGCATCCAGCCGCGCTGCGGGAACAGCACGAGCAGCAGACGTCGCAGCAGGGGCGGGGACCGCGCTCTCATGACTGCTCCGCCTGCAGCAGGGCGGCGTAGGCGCCGCGCGCGCCCTGCAGCTCGAGCGGGGTACCCTGCTCGATGACGCGGCCATCGCCGAGTACCGCCACCCAGTCGGCCAGGCGCGCGACGCTGAGCCGATGCGCCACCAGCACGACGGTGCAGGTGGCGGCGAGGGCACGAATGAGGGCTTGCACCGCGCGCGCGGCAGGGGCGTCCAGGTGCGCGGTGGGCTCATCGAGCAGCCAGAGGCGCGCCCGCTCGCGCAGCAGCGCGCGAGCCAGCGCCAGGCGCTGCAGCTCACCACCGGACAGGCCCAGGCCGCGCTCGCCGAGCGGAGTATCCCAGCCCTGCGGCAGGCGTGCGAGCACGCTCGCGAGGCCGCTGCGTTCGGCGGCCCGTAGCAGCGCCTGGGCTCCGGCACGGGCAGCGGCATCGGGAGCGGCATCGGGAGCGGCATCGGGAGCAGCATCGGTATCGGCATCGCCCGCTGCCAGCATCAGGTTGTCGCGCACGCTGCCTTCGAACACATGCGCTCGCTGTGGCACCCAGGCCACGCGCTCGCGCCACTGAGCCGGGTCAATGCCGCGCAGATCGACGCCGTCGACATCTATTTGGCCGCTGTCGGGTGCCACGAAGCCCAGCAGCAGCTCGAGCAGCGTGCTCTTGCCCGCACCCGTCTCTCCAACCACCGCGGTCACGCGCCGCGGCTGCAGCACGAGGCTGCAGTCCCGCAGCCCCGCCGCTCGGCCGGGGTACCGGTAGCTGACGCGCTCGATGCGAATCTCGGGCGCGGTGTCGCCTGGCGGCCGTGCGGCGGTGGTGAGCGGCGCGGCAGGGGCAGGGGCAGGGGCAGGGGCGGGAACGGGGGTAGATGCACGGGCACGGGCACGGGTACGGGCGAGGGCAGGAGCAGGGACGTCATCGAGCGAGGCGAGGCGCTGCGCGGCGGCCAGCGCGTCCATGCGCGTGTGACGCAGCCCGCCGAGGGCGCGCAGTGGCAGATACAGCTCCGGCGCCAGCAGCAGCACGAACAGGCCGGCGCGCAGGTGCAGATGGCCCCACAGCAGGCGAAAGCCGATCAGCACCGCGACCAGCGCAATGCTGACGGCGGCGAAGAATTCCAGCACCAGGGCCGACAGAAACGCGATGCGCAGCACCTGCATCGTGAGGATCCGATACGCCTCACCTTCAGTCTCGAGGCGGCTCGCGAAGCCGTCGGCCGCCCCCAGCTGGCGCAACGTGACCAATCCGCCGAGTGCTTCGATGAAGGCCGCGCCCAGCCGCGTCAGCTGTGCGTAACGCCGCTCGCTCGCACGCCCCGCGGCTCTTCCGACCATCATCATGAACAGCGGAATCAGCGGTGCGGTCAGCAGCAGGATCAGACCGGAGATCCAGTCGGCGCCGAATACGCAGGCGAGCAGCAGCGCCGGCACCAGCATGGCGCTGCCGAGCTGCGGCAGGTAGCGCGCGAAGTAGGCCAGGATCGCATCGATCCCCTCGACCAGCCGGGTGATCAGATCCCCGCTCGCCTGGGCGCGCAGTGCCTGCGGCCCGAGCCCCTGAGCCGCGCGCAGGATTCGCGTGCGCACCCCCTGGGTGAGCCGCTGCGCGGCAGCGAACGTGGTGCGCCGGGCGGCGACGCTCAGCGCGAAGCGCAGCACGGCCAGCCCGAGCAGGGCGAGCCACAGGCCCCACAGGCGGCTTGGGGGTGCGCGCGCGAACACGACCTCATCGAGCAGCCCCGACAGCAGCCACGCCTGGGTCACCAGCGCGAGCGCGAGGAGCGCGGTCAGCAGCCCCGCCCGCAGCAGGGGCCGTCGGATCCGTCGGGTCTCCCGCCGCAGCCAGTCCGCGGCCGCCATGGGGGGGTGCGCATCAACCGGGGAGGCCATCGACTCCGCGGTGGGCATCCATCATCCGGTCAGATCACGGTCAGACCGACTGGCGCTCGTCGGAGGCGGACCGCGTCGCGTCGGTCGACTGCTCCTCCTGAGCGTCGAGCATCGCCCCGCCCGCGGCGCTGACCAGCACGATCATGGTGGTGCCGATCAGCCATGCGAAATACCAGGGACCCTCATAGCCCAGAATGATCGCGAGCGTGGTCACCATGGCGGCCAGGATCAGAAACAGCAGAAAATACAGCAGACTGCGCATGCTCATGCCCTCAGTAGGCGTGCTCGTCATGCCTGATGGTCTCGGCGCTGACCTTGCCGCGCATCACCCAGTACGCCCAGCCCGTGTACCACAGCACCAGCGGCACGAAGAAGGCCGTAAAGCCCATCATCCACAGCAGCGTCAGTTCGCTGGAGCTGGAATTCCACAGCGTCAGGCTCATCGACGGGTGGCTGCTCGAGGGCAGCATGAACGGAAACAGCGCGGCGCCGGCGGTGCCGATCACGCCAGCCCACGCCAGCGCGCCCAGCCACCAGCCCAGATGCGAGCGGCCGGCCCGCGCGGCCAGCAGCGCGCCGATCATGCCCGCGAAACCCGCGAGCGGCACCGTCCAGAGCAGCGGATGCGCATGGAAGTTGGCGAGCCAGGCGCCGGATATCACGCTGACGTGCTGCTGCAGCGGTGTCTGCGGCACGCCTGGGGCGGGGCCGCTCACCAGACGGAAGCCGCGCAGCGTGCGCACCCAGAAGCCGCCGGCCGCGAACAGTGCGATTGCCGCGCCGGCGCCCAGTCGAGCCACGCGGCGCGCGCGCTGGAACATCACGCCCTCCGCGCCGTTCATCACGGTCAGGCCGCCCATCATCGCGGCCAGGGCCAGCGACAGCACCCCGGCCATGACCGCGAAGGGATTGAGCAATCCGAGGAAGCTGCCGGTGTAGAAGGAGGTCATGTTCCACTCGAAGTAAAACGGCACGCCGTGGAACAGATTGCCGAAGGCCGCGCCGAACACGATCATCGGCACGGCACCGCTGAGCAGCAGAACCCAATCCCAGACCTCGCGCCAGCCGCGGTGCGCGATGCGGCTGCGGTACTCGAAGCCGAGCGGGCGCATGATCATGGTCCACAGCAGCAGCAGCATCACGACGTAGAAGCCCGAGAAGGCCGTGGCGTAAATCAACGGAAACGCCGCGAAAATCGCACCTCCACCGAGGATGAACCACACCTGGTTGCCGTCCCAATGCGGTCCGATGATGTTCAGCGCCACGCGCCGTTCCTCATCGGTCCGGCCGACGTAGCGCAGGATCGCGCCGACCCCCATGTCCATGCCGACCATGACGCCCAGTCCGATGAGCAGTACGCCGAGCAGGAGCCACCAGGTCACCTCGGCGATGGCGTAGAACGGCATGATTTCAGCCCTCCGATCCCGAGCCGTACGCCGCCGCAGGGGCGGCTCGGCCCACCATGGGGCGCGGCTGTGGGGGCGCATCGAGCGGCCCGTCCGGCTCGGTGGGTCCGTGCCTGATGGCCCGCACCATGAGGTACAGCTCCACCGCGATGAAGGTCGAGTACAAAGCCAGGAAGCCGACCAGCGAGAAGGCCATGTAGCCCACGCTGTGCGTCGAGGCGCTCATCCAGGTCGGCAGCACCCCGTACACCGTCCACGGCTGGCGGCCGAGCTCGGCCACCAGCCAGCCGGCCTCATCGGCCAGGAACGGCACGGGGATCATCCACAGCGCCACCTTCAGGAACCCGGTCCTGTTCTGGACCTGATTGCTCAGCGTGTACAGGGCGGCCAGCACGAAGAACGCCAGCATCCCCAGGCCGCACGCCACCATCACGCGGAACGACCAGAACACCGCCGCCACGGGCGGAATGGCGCCACGCGCCGCCTGCTGCAGCTGTGCCGGGGTGATCCGGCTCAGATCGGGCGCGTAGCGCTGTGCCAGAAATCCGTAACCCAGATCCGCCTGGTGCGCGTCGAATTGCGCCAGCGCGCTCGCGTCATGCGGGTCCCGCGAAAGCGCCTGCAGCGCCTGCACCGCGGGGATGCCGTTCTGGATCCTGCGCACCGTCTGCTGCTCGAGGGTGTCGATGCCCGGAACCGTGCCCTCGAGCGAGTGCGCCACCATCACCGAGAGCAGATCGGGCACCTGGATCTCGCCGCGGTTTCTCTGGCGCGCCTGATCCGGGAAGGCAATGAGGTTGAACGGCATGGGCGCGGATTGTGTCCTCCACAGTCCTTCCATCGCCGCCAGCTTGGTCGCCTGCACCTGGGCGGCGACGAAGCCCAGGGCATCGCCCAGGGTGATCACGCCGACCGTGGCCAGCACTCCATACAGCGCCGCCATGCGGAACGAGCGCCTGGCCAGCTCCAGGTGCCGCCCTCGCAGCATGTAGAACGCGCTCACGCCGGCGACGAAGATCGCCGCGGTGACGTAGCCGGCGATGCTGGTGTGTACGAACTTGGACTGCGCATCGGGACTGAAGATCAGCCGCTGAAAGCTGGTCAGATGCATACGCAGGGTGACCGGATCGAATGCCGCGCCCTGCGGATCCTGCATGAAGCTGTTGGCGACCAGAATCCACAGCGCCGACAGGTTCGAGCCCAGGGCCATCAGCCAGGTGACCGCCAGGTGCTGGCCCTTGGACAGACGCTCCCAGCCGAACACCATCAGTCCGATGAAGGTCGATTCCATGAAGAACGCCATCAGGCCCTCGATGGCCAGCGGCGCTCCGAAGATGTCGCCGACGAAACTGGAATAGAACGACCAGTTGGTACCGAACTGAAACTCCATGGTCAGACCGGTGGCGACGCCGAGAGCGAAATTGATCATGAACAACCGGCTCCAGAACCGGGTCATCTGCCGGTAAATCGGCTTGCCGGTGATGACGTAAACCGTCTCCATCGCGGCGAGCAGAAAGCTCAGCCCGAGCGTCAGCGGCACGAACAGGAAGTGATACAGCGCGGTGGCCGCGAACTGTATGCGCGAGAGATCGACTACCGTCCCGTTGATCATGCGAGCCGACTCCTGTGCGAGCGCCGCCGGTGCCGCCGCCCTCAGCGCCACCCGAGCGCGGGCGCGACCTGGGTGAGGATCGCTTCGAGCACGTGTGCGTTGTAGGCGACACCCAGCTGGTTCGGGACCGTGAGCAGCAGTGTGTCCGCCTCGGCGATGGCCTCGTCCTGCCGCAGCTGCTCGATCAGCAGGTCGGGCTCGGCCGCGTAGCTGCGACCGAAGATCGCGCGCGTATTCTCGTCGATGAAGCCGATCTGGTCCTGTTCGTGGCGGCTGCCGCCGAAATAAGCCCGGTCCTGGGCATTCACCAGCGCGAAGATGCTGCGGCTGACCGACACCCGCGGCTCACGCGCATGACCGGCCTGCTGCCAGGCGGCGCGGTACGCACGGATCTGGGCCGCCTGCTGCACGTGGAACGGCTCGCCGCTCTCGTCATTCTTCAGCGTGGAGCTCTGCAGGTGCATGCCGAGCTTCGCCGCCCACTGCGCGGTGGCGTTGGAGCCGGCACCCCACCAGATGCGCTCGCGCAGTCCCGCGGAATGCGGCTCGAGCCTGAGCAGACCCGGCGGGTTGGGGAACATCGGGTGCGGGTTGGGCTGCGCGAAGCCCTCGCCTCGCAGCAGCTCGAGCAGCACCTGCGCGTGGCGGCGGCCCATGTCGGCATCACTCTCGCCTTCGGCGGGCTGGTAGCCGAAGTAGCGCCAGCCCTCGATGACCTGCTCGGGCGAGCCGCGGCTGATGCCCAGCTGCAGGCGTCCGCCGGCGATCAGATCCGCGGCGCCGGCGTCCTCGGCCATATACAGCGGGTTCTCGTAGCGCATGTCGATCACGGCGGTGCCGATCTCGATGCGGCGGGTTCTGGCCCCCACGGCGGCCAGCAGCGCAAACGGCGAGGAGAGCTGGCGGGCGAAGTGATGGACGCGAAAGAACGCGCCATCCGCGCCCAGCGCCTCGGCCGCCACCGCGAGCTCGATGGATTGCAGCAACGCGTCGGCCGCCGAGCGCGTCTGCGACTGCGGCGAGGGCGTCCAGTGCCCGAAGGAAAGAAAGCCGATCTTCTTCACGGCCCCTACAGTAACCGATACGCGGCTTTCCGTTACAGTAGCTCACAGGCTGCCTGCCGGTCACGGCGGCGCCGAGGACTCTCGGGAGGGATTTTGCAGGCACCACCGGCGCCCGGCCGCCCGCTCGCCCGGACCGGCCCGCTGCTCGGTCTGGCCGCGCTCGGCATCGTGTTCGGGGACATCGGCACCAGTCCGCTGTACACGCTGAAGACGGTGCTCGATCTGACCGGCGCGCATCCGGCGGCCGCGACCGTGCTGGGTGCGCTGTCGCTGATCCTCTGGACCCTCATCATCGTCACCTCGGTGAAGTACGTCGCGATCGCCATGAGCATCGATAACGACGGTGAGGGCGGCATCCTCGCGCTCATGTCGCTGCTGGGTCTGAAGCGCCATCAGCGCCCGATCATCGTGGCGCTCGGACTGTTCGGTGCCGCGCTCATCTATGGCGACGGCGCCATCACACCGGCCATCTCGGTGCTGTCCGCGGTCGAGGGCCTGAACATCGCGCTGCCGGCGCTGCACGCCTACGTACTGCGCGTGGCGCTCGGCATTCTGCTGGCGCTGTTTCTGCTGCAGCCGATGGGTACCGCGCGCATCGGCAGGGCCTTCGGCCCGGTCATGCTGCTGTGGTTCGTTACGATCGGCGTGCTGGGAGTCTGGGGCATCGCACGGCATCCGGCGGTGCTGGCGGCGCTCGACCCGCTCTACGGGCTGCGTTATCTCGCGGCCCACGGCTATGCGGGCTTCCTGGTGCTCGGCGCCGTGTTCCTGTGCGTGACGGGCGCCGAGGCGCTGTATGCGGACATGGGTCAGTTCGGTTCGCGCCCGATCCGCACCGCCTGGTACCTGGTGGTGTTCCCGAGCCTGCTGCTCAACTACGCCGGCCAGACCGCGCTGGTGCTGAGCGGCGCGCCCACCGGCGACAACATCTTCTTTCGCCTCTGTCCCACGGGGCTGCTGGCGCCGCTGGTGCTGCTGGCCACGCTCGCCACGATCATCGCCAGCCAGTCGATCATCACCGGGGCCTTCTCCATGACGCGGCAGGCGATCCAGCTCGGCTGGCTGCCGCGCGTGCGCATCAGACAGACCTCGGAGAGCGGCTACGGGCAGATCTACGTCGGAGCGGTCAACTGGCTGCTGATGCTCGCGACGCTGGGGCTGGCCCTGGGCTTCGGCAGATCGGCGCGTCTCGCGGCGGCCTACGGCATCGCCGTGTCGCTGACGATGCTGATGACCTCCGCGCTGCTGTTCATGGCGATGCGCGAGGTGTGGGGCTGGAGTGTCTGGGCCAGCGCAGCGCTCGCCGCAGCGTTGCTCGGCGTGGATGCGGCGTTCTTCAGCGCCAATGTCGTGAAGGTGGCCGAGGGTGGCTACGTGCCGCTGCTGCTGGCCGCGCTGGTCTACGCGGTCATGTGGATCTGGCATCGGGGCAGCGCCGCCGTGGCCGCCGCCATCAGCCAGACGCTCATGCCGGTGCCGGAATTTCTCGCCGAGCTCGAGGCGCACCACGTGCCACGCGTGCCGGGCACCGCGGTCTTCATCACGCGGACCACGCGGGACACGCCACCGGTGATGCGTTGGCACGTGCAGATGAACCGGGCCCTGCACGCCACGGTGTTCGTGCTGACGGTCGCGCCGCAGTCGGTGCCGTGGGTGCGCGATGCGGAGCGCCTGAGCCTCAGCGAGATCGCGCCCGGCTTCTGGCGCGCCATCGCCCGCTATGGCTTCATGGAGCGCCCCGACATCCCGCGGCTGCTGCGCCAGGCGCAGGGGCGCGGCTGCGCGCTGCAGCTGGACGATGTCACCTACTACGTGGGGCACGAGACCATCGTGGCCGCGCAGGCGCCGCCCGCCCTGCCGGGCTGGGTGCGCGGCCCGTACGCGGTGATGTCGCGCAACGCGCTGCACGTCGGCGACTATCTGCACCTGCCCTGTGAGCGGGTGGTGGAGATCGGCCGGCAGGTGGGCATCTGAGCCGGGCGAGGGCCC
>DATJSD010000014.1:0-28378 GCA_035504335.1 Steroidobacteraceae bacterium
TGGCTCTCTACGGGGTGAAGAGGATATTCGCGCGATAGCGCGGCCCGGTCGCCCGGCGCGGGATGCGCACGCGGAAGTGCGCGGGCTTGACGATCAGCAGATCGCAGGAGAGCGGGTCGAGCACCGCCTCGGCCGTATTGCCGACCAACAGTCGCTGCCAGCCGCTGCGCGAGATCGCGCCGAGCGCGACGATGTCGGCTCGCAGGCGCGCCGCGACATCTTCGATCGCCTCCGCCGGTGGAATGGCGAGCAGGTGGCGGCGCGCCCGCGGAATGTCGTAGCGATCGACCAGCCGATCGTAGCGCTTGAACGCCTCGGCTTCGAGCTTGCGGTTCAGTGCCGCAGCGGTCTCGGCATCCAGCGCGTCGGCCGGATGCATCCCGTCGGGCACGGCTCCGTAGGCATGCACCGCGTGCAGACGCCCACCCAGCGCACGGCTGAGTGTTTCACTCACGCCCAGGATGGCGCGATCCAGTCGCGCCGGCTTGTCCAGGCTGTGCGAGGGATCCACCGCCGCCAGGACCACCGGCCGGCGATAGGCTCCACGGCGCTTCACCAGCAGCACGGGGACCGGGCTGCTGCGCAGCAATTCCCAGTCGGTGAAGCGCAGCAGCGCCGGAGCGATGTGTCGTTCGCCGTCCCGCCCGGCGACGATCAGATCGGCGTGTATGGCCAGGGCGCGACGGATGATCGCCTCGTAGCCCGGTGCATCCCAGGCGGCCGCCACCGAGACCCGCAGCGGCCGCTGGCGGCCCTTGCCTCCCAGGCGAGCCGCGAGCCGCTCCAGCCGCGCGCTGACGCGCGCACGCTCCTGGCTCTGCAGCTGCCGAAAATCCGTATCCCAGGTGGCGTACAGCGGCCAGGTCATCGCGTGAAACAGCTCGAGTTTCGCGCCGAGCGCACGTGCCAGCTGTGCAGCCTTGATCAGGGCCGCAGTCGGTCGTGCCTCAGGTTCCTTGATCGCCACGAGGATGCGTCGAATCACGCTCATTGCATGCCCCCATCGGACGAAAGGCCCAGTGGCGCACCACCGGGCGTGCTGGACGCGCTTGCCGGCTTCGCCGCGCTCAGTACGGCCACCTTCTGCACCGTGACCAGTGCATCCTGCAGCGTGCCGCGCACTGCCGCGAGGAACGCAGCGATCTTCTCGGCGGAGTCGATGATTTCGATGATCACCGGCCGGGCGGCCAACGGCAGCAGAGGCTGCACATCACGGCTCGCCGGTCCGTAACCGGCGACGCCGCGGGTGACGGTGGCCCCGGCGAGCCCCATGCTATGCGCGGCCAGCACCACCTGCTGGTAAAAGGCGTGCATGCCGAACATGCGATCGTCGCCCAGCACGATGCGCAGCAGCGTCGATTCCGTGCCTGCCGGCAAACATCCTTCCATGATTCATACTCCAGGCTTCGCTGTCTGATATTCGAACGGGTGCGCGGATGGCGCCAGCCGGCGCGTCATTCACTTCCGCCGTGCCCGGCGGCGATCGGCGGCCCTGACCGGCAGCTGTCCCAGGTGCTCCTCGGCCCGGCGTAGCAGGCGGTTCAGGTCGATCAGACTGACGCGCCCGGCGTGCAGTTCGATGACCGACTCGCGCCGCAGGCGCGCGAGCACGCGGTTCACCACGACACGGACGGAGCCGATCATGCCGGCCAGCTCTTCGTGGGGCAGTTCGTACAACCGATTGCTCCCGCGCGATCGGGCGTGTCCGCTCACGTGCCGCAGCAACAGGCGCGCGAGCCGCGTGGTGGTGTCGTGCAGGGCCAGATCGCCGGCCAGCTCCGCCAGGGAGCGCAGCTGGCGCGCCACGAAGCGGTACATCGCCAGACGAAACGGCGCATACCTCTCGAGCCACTCGCGCAACAGCGGCACCGGACCGGAAAGCGCCTGGACCTCATCCAGAGTCCAGGCGGAGGCCGCATGCGGCTGCCCATCGAGCAGACCGACGACGTCCAGACCATCGCCGGGACCGAGCAGCCAGAGCGTCAGCTCGCGTCCGTTGCGCGCATTGCCGACGACCACCTTGACGCGCCCGGCACCGATGATCACGAAGCGGCGAGCGGTGTACGCGGCAGGCAGGATCTCGGTGTGCTTCGGCCATCGCTCGGGCGTGAGTGCGCGCGCCATGCGCTCCAGGGTCGTGCGCTCGAGCCCGCTGAACAGCGGGCTGGCACGCAGGATGTCCAGCGGCTGCAAATCGGTCATGCGCGCACCTTGAGGTTGTCGATCACCCGCGAGACGCCGCGCGCCTGCCAGGCCGCGGTCTCGGCCTGCTCGCGCTCCTGCCAGGAATGCACCTCGCCCTCGAGCGTCACGGTGCCCTCGGCGGTGCTGACCCTGATGTTGCGCGCATCGAGCTGCGCGCGCCGGCGGAATGCGTCCTCGATCTGGCTGCGGACATCCTCGGCCGACGCCTCAGCACTGATGAGGATGCCGTTGCTGATGCCCTTGACGCCCGGCAGGCTGCTGACGGCCGTCTCGGCCGCATTCCTTTGCACCCAGAGGCTCACCTCGCCCTCCAGGGCGATCCAGCCCTCACGCACGCACACGCGGATGCGCTCGGCCGGCACCGCCACATTGGCCTGCAGCGCGGCCACCGCCGCCTCGGCAATCTCCGCATCCGTGCGTGTGGCGCTGGTGGGCAGCTCGATGAGAATGTCGTTGGCCACGGCGCGCACCCCGCCGACCGACTTGGCGGCCTCCTCGGCGGCGCGTCGCTCCGCATAGGAGCCCACGTGGCCGGACAGGGCCACCACACCGTTCTTCACGGCCACGCCGATCTGCCGCGAGTCCAGACGCGCATCCCAATCGAGCTCGGCCTCGACGTCGCGCCGCAGCTGCAGATCATTGATGTTCACGATGGTGTCCTCCGCACGTGAGTCGCGGGCCCTGGCGCCCGGGTTAGCTTCCGTGAGCCAGTTAATCCGTTGCGCTCGCGGCGGGGAATACGCGCTAACCGCAGTCTTCTGCGCAGATGCCCCGGGGGGGCGCGGGCCGTGCGGCCGGCACGCGTCAGGACGACTGGACGCCCGCCTGGGCGCCGAGTCGCGCCCGCAGGGCCGACAGCACACGCTGCAGCGGCTGCGGCGCATCGGTATCGACGTCGATCATCTCGCCCCGCTCCTCATCGTCGAAAGGCTCACGGGATGCGAGCTGCCGGGCCAGCACGGCGGCGGTAGCCTCGGAGGGGTCGGTGCCCGTGCGGGTGCGCTGCGCCACGCGTGCCTGCAGCACGGCCTCGGGCGCCTGGCAGGCGAGCAGCAGCACCGGGCAGGCGCATTCACGCGCGAGCTGTCGGAAGGGTAGGCGCCGCGCGCGCTGCAGGAGGGTCGCATCGACGATCACGCGCCATCCGCCCAGCAGGGCGCTGCGCGCGCAGGCCTGCAGGCGCTCGTAGGTCGCGTCGGTCGCCGCCTCCGTGTAGGCGCCCGAGCCCAGCAGCCGCCGCCGCTCGAGATCGGAGCGCACGCGCACCGCTCCCAGGGCGCCGATGAGCTGCTCGCTGAGCCACGACTTGCCCGAGCCGGTCACCCCATGCATGAGCAGCAGCGCGGGCTGGTGCGCCAGAGCGAGCTGCCCGGCCGCCTGCAGCCGGGCGTGCAGACGCGAGCGCGCCTGTCCCGCCGGCGCTGCCCCTGGCGGCGCGGCCCCTGATGGCGCTGCCTCCGCCGGCGCCCTTTCTGCCGACACCGCGCGGTCGGGCGCGAAGTCCACCACCGGCTCGGGAACCGCGAGCGCATCGACCTTGGCGCGCACCAGCGCGCGATAAACCGCATACAGACGCAGCAATTGCAGCCCCTGGTAGTCGCCGCCGCGCTCGCAGTAGCCGCTGAGAAACGCATGGGCGAGATCGGCGTGGCCGCGGCTCGTCAGATCCATGAACAGGAAGCTCACGTCGCTGAAGACATCGATCCAGCGCAGCCGCGGCTCGAATTCCAGACAGTCGAAGGCAAGCCACTGACCCTGCCAGCGCACGATGTTGCCGGCATGCAGATCTCCGTGACACTCGCGTACGTATCCCGCGATGCGCCGTTGGGCCAGCAGAGGAGCGAGGCTCAGCAGCTGCGCCTGCGCCCAGTCCTGCAGCCGCTGCAGGCGCTGCGCCTGCGCGTCCGCCAGGCGCGGGCGCAGCGCGGTGAAATTGGCGAGCACCTGCGCGCGCACCAGCGACTCCTCTCCATAGGCGGGATCCTGCGCGACCGGCGCCGCGGCGTGCCAGTCCGCCAGGCGTGCGCCGAAGGCGCTCATGTCGGCGCTGCTCACGCGCCCGGCGCTGAGCTGCGCGGCCAGCTCCTGCGCGCCCTCGAACTGGCGCATGCGCACGGCATACTCCACCGGCGGCCGTGTGGATTCGACCTCGGGATGTCCGTCCCGCTCGCCGATCGGCACCACCGCCTCATACAGATCGGGGGCGAAGCGGCGGTTGAGCCGCAGCTCCTCCTCGCACAGGAAGCGGCGGCGCTCGAGCGTCGAGGCGTCGATGAAATCCAGACGCAGCGGCTTCTTGATCTTGTACGCGTACGGCCCGGTCAGCACCACCCAGGAGATCGCCGTCTCGCGGCACTGCAGCCCCGTGACCGGATGCGGAAAGCTCGCCGCATCGAGCCGCAGCGCGAGCGCCGGCGGCTCACGGCCGGCGCTGCCCGTGGCGCCGTGCACGGCATCGCGCGGCGCAGCGTGCGTCGCGGCGTGCGTCGCGCTGCGCACCAGGATCCCCGCCAGTCCCACGAACAGCAGCGCACCGATCCAGCCCGAAAGCGCCGCGCGCGCACCCGCGGGCAGCACCAGCAGCACCAGCCCGATGAGGGCGAGCCAAGCCAGCACCGCGAGAGCCAGCCGCGCATCGTCCACGATCAGTGCGAGCACGCCCCTGACGGCGGTGGTCAGCCAGCGCATCACGGGCTCAGCGGCGCTCGCCGGCGGCGGATGAGGGCGCGCGCGAGGGCAGGGCGCCCCGACGGCACCACGACACCGCGAGCGCTGCCGCGACCAGGTATCCGGCCAGCAGCCCCGCGACCGAGGCGTCGCGCCCCGGCCAGTGGATGCCCAGTCCCTCACCGACCCAGAACGTGCCGAAGCCGGTGAGCAGCACGCCCACGACGAGCTTGAGCGTGTTCTCCGGCACCCGCGCGAGCGGGTGGTGCAGCACCAGCCCGAGCAGCGACACCAGCAGCAGCGCCGCCGCCGCGCCGAGACTCGCGGCGAACGACAGGCCGGGCCCTCCCGCGCCGATGGCGAGCACGATGAACACGACCTCGGTGCCTTCGAGCAGCGTGATCTTGAAGGCGGTGGCCAGGGCCAGGCCGTCCCAGCGGCGCGCGGCCGGCCGCAGCTCGCGCAGCGAGGCGGCCCGTGCGGCGTAGGCGGCGTTCTCGTCGTGCAGCGCGATCACGCCGGCCGCGCGCAGCAGCGCCTTGCGCAGCCAGCGCATGCCGAACAGCAGCAGCAGCGTGCCCACGAGCACCTGCATCAGCCGCAGCGGCACATCCGCGAGCGCCGGCCCGATCGCCAGCACGAGCAGCAGCAGCAGCGCCAGCGCGGCGGTGCTGCCGGCGAGCGCGCTGCGCCAGCCGCGCACCGCGCCCACCGCGAGCACGACCGTCAGGGCCTCGACGCACTCGACCAGCGAGGCGAGAAAGCCGGTCGCCAGCGCGGGCCACAAGTGAGCCGACTCGATATGCATCACGCTCGCCTGCACCCCGTCGGCCAGGACCGGCCAGCGCCGCCTAGGACCGCGCCAGCTCCTCGAGCAGCGCCAGCAGCTCGTCGGCGTTGATGGGCTTGCTGGCGATGCGCAGCTGCGCATCCATCTGCGCCCGCTGCACGGCGGAGGACGTATCGCCACTGACCAGCACCGCCTTCACCGGCCTGTCCAGAGCGGCGCGCACCGCGCCGATGACCTGCAGGCCGGTCTCCCCGGGCCCGAGATGATAGTCGGCGATGATCATGTCGAGCTGCGGGCCGCCTGCCACGTGGGCGAGGGCTTCGGCGCGACTGCTGACCGCGGTCGTGACGTAGCCCGCGACCCGCAGCAGCATCTGCGTGGCGTGACGTACCGCCGGATCATCCTCCACCAGCAGCACGCGCCGCGCGGCCGGCTCACGCGCCGCCGCCGCCGAGCCCGGCCGTTCCCGTCCGGGCGCACTGGGGTGCACCGGGCCAACTGCGGCCGCCGGCAGCGCGACCGAGAACGCCGAGCCCTTGCCGGGCTCGGAGCGCACGTCCAGCGATGCGTCCAGCAGCTGGATGATCCGGCGCACGATCGCCAGGCCCAGTCCGTAGCCGTCGCGCGAGCTGTTGGCGGCGATGCCGACCTGGTAGAACTCTTCGAAGATGTGCGGCATGTCGGCGGCGGGTATGCCCACACCGCTATCCACGACCTCCAGGCGCACGCGCTGCTCCTGATGCTGACAGCGCAGCTGCACCCAGCCCTGGCGCGTGTATTTGATGGCGTTGGAGAGCAGGTTGCGCAGCACCTGGCTCACCAGCGACGGGTCGGAGCGCACGCTGTCCTCGCAGCTCTCGACCATCAGCTCCAGCCCCTTCTGCGCGGCCAGCTGCGCGAATTCGGCGCGCATTTGCGCGAAGATGGTCGCGACGGTGAAATCCGTGACATTGGGCTTGATCGCACCGGACTCGAGCTTGCTGATGTCCAGCAGCGCATTGAGCAGCCGCGCCATCGCATCGATGGCCGTGTCCTGCTGGTCAAGAGCATCGGCGAGCGTGGGATCGAGCGTGCTTCTGCGCATCGCTCCATTCAGCAGTGCCAGGGTCTGCAGCGGCTGGCGCAGGTCATGGCTCGCGGTGGCCAGAAAGCGGCTCTTGGCCTGATTGGCGGCGTCGGCGGCCTCGCGCGCGCGGCGCAGCTCCACCTGCGCCTGGCGGCGCTCGGTCACGTCGCGGATCGCCGCGGCCACCAGCAGCCCGTCGCTGCCCTCGATCGGGCTGAGGCTGATCTCCACCGGGAACTCGCTGCCATCGCGCCGCAGGGCGGACAGGTCCAGCGCGATGCCCATGGGGCGCACGCGCGCCTGCTCCACGTAGCGCTGGCGGTGCCCGACGTGCGCCGTGCGCAGCCGCTCGGGCAGCAGCCGGTCGATGCCCGAGCCGAGCATCTCCTCATGAGAGTAGCCGAACAGCGCGCTGACCTGGCGGTTCGCGAATACGATGGTGCCCGCGCGATCCACGACCAGCATGGCGTCGGGCGCGGAGTCCAGGATGTACGGCACTATGTCGGCGGACAACATCGAGTCGGGCAGCCCCGCGCGGTCGCTTCGGCCGCCGCTCATTGTCCGCGACGCCCGTGCGTGGCGTCAAAGGCCGCGCGGGTGGCCGCCCTGGTGGCCGCCCTGGTGGCCGCGCGGGTGGCGGCCTGCGGCCTGTACGCATGCGGTATGTACGCATGCGGCATGTACGAATGGCCCGCGCATCGCCCCTGTCCGAGCATGCTCATGACGATAGTCACCGGGCCGTGTGCCCGCTGTAACCGGGGTTACAGGAGATTTCGAGCATGCAAGTCGCCGATGTCATGACGCGCCAGGTCATCACCGTCACGCAGGACTCGTCCCTGGCCGAGGCCGTGGAGCTGATGCTGCAGCATCGCATCAGCGGTCTGCCCGTGATCGATGCCGACGGCCGCGTCTTCGGCATGCTTTCCGAGGGGGATCTGCTGCGACGCGTGGAGACCGGCACGGCCTGCGAGCCGCACGGCTGGCGGGCACTGCTGGCAGGGCCCGAGCGGCTCGCCCGCTGGTACGTGCATACTCACGGCCGCAGGGTCGGTGAGATCATGACGCGCGCGGTGGTGTCGGTCTCACCGACCACCCCGCTGGTCCAGGCCGTGGCGCTCATGCAGCAGCACGAGGTGAAGCGCCTGCCGGTGCTCGCGGCCGATGGCCAGCTCGCCGGCATCATCAGCCGCGCCGACGTGCTGCGGGCCCTCGACCGGCTGCTGACCGAGCACGAGCATGCCGGCTCGGACGATGCGATTTGCCGGCGCATCCAGGCGGAGCTCGCCGGCCAGCGCTGGCTGGCTCCCCATTACGTGAGCGTCAGCGTACAGAACGGCACGGCGGAGCTGCGCGGCACGGTGTTCGGCAACTTCGAGCGCCAGGCGCTGCGCGTGCTGGTCGAGAACGTTCCAGGGGTGCGCAAGGTCGTCGATCAGCTGGTGTGGATCGAGCCGTATTCGGGAGCCGCGGTGGCGCTGCCGCCCGAAGAGCACGCGGGCGGCTGAGCCGGGCGGCCCCAGGGACGGCGCATGAGCATCGGCACTCCCAGCCCGGGTCACCCATCCGGGTCCGACCCCAAGCGCTCCGAGGGCCCCGAGCGCCCCGACCGGTCCGACCGCCCGGAGCGCGACCCCCGCCCAACCCCCGGCCAGGATCCGAACCCCTCGCGCGCCTCGCTATGGTCTGCCGCGGTGGTGGTGCTCGCGCTGCTGGCGCTGGTGCCGCTGCTGCTGTCCTTCTCCAATACCGAGAATCTCAGCTACGGCGATTTCAAGCACCTGCTGGCCGCCGGCAAGCTCAGCGACCTGACCCTCGGCAGCAGCACCATCGAGGGCACGGTCGCCGCCGCGGGATTGGAGCCGCTGCTGTCCGCGCAGGCGTTGCAGACGCTCGAAGCCCAGGGCAGCGCCCCGAGCGCGGCGCCGAGTCCGCTGCTCACGCGCGGCGTGGCTCCGGCTCACGGCCCGGCCGTCGCCCCGAGCTCGTATCACTTCGTGACCACGCGCACGCAGGATCCGCAGCTGATCGCGCAGCTGGACGCGGCGCACGTAAGCTACCGGGCGCTGCCCGACTCCCGCGCCCTCTCATCGATGCTCGGCTGGCTGCTGCCGATGCTGGTCTTCGTGGGGCTGTGGGTGTGGATGCTGCGGCGCGGACTGGGCGGTACCGGTGGCCTGGGAGCGCTCAGCCAGACCAGCCGCAGCCACGCCAAGGTGTTCATCCAGAAGGACACCGGCGTGCACTTCAGCGACGTGGAAGGCATCGACGAGGCCAAGGAGGAACTGGTCGAGGTGGTGCGCTTCCTGAAGGATCCGGAGCGCTACCGCCGGCTGGGCGGACATATCCCCAAGGGAGTACTGATCGTCGGGGCACCGGGCACCGGTAAGACGCTGCTCGCCAAGGCCGTGGCCGGGGAGGCGGGAGTGCCCTTCCTGTCCATCAGCGGCTCGGAGTTCGTCGAGATGTTCGTCGGCGTGGGCGCGGCGCGCGTGCGCGACCTGTTCCAGCAGGCCGCTCAGCTGGCGCCCTGCATCATCTTCGTCGACGAGCTCGACGCCCTGGGCAAGGCGCGCGGCATCGGCGGGCCGGCGAGCAACGACGAGCGCGAGCAGACGCTCAACCAGCTGCTGGTCGAGCTCGACGGCTTCGACACCAATTCGGGAGTCATCGTGCTCGCCGCGACCAACCGCCCCGAGATCCTCGATCCGGCGCTGCTGCGGCCCGGGCGGCTCGACCGGCATGTGGCCATCGATCGGCCGGACATCAGGGGTCGCGAGCGCATACTGCGGCTGCACGCACGTCACCTGGTGCTCGGCCAGGACGTGGATCTGGCGGAGCTCGCGGCGCGCACCCCCGGGTTTGCCGGCGCGGATCTGGCCAACATCGTCAACGAGGCCGCGCTGCATGCGGCCCGCTCGGACAAGGCCGCGGTCGGCATGGCGGATTTCGCCGCGGCCATCGACCGGCAGATCGGCGGACTGGAGAAGCGCAATCGCGTGATGAATCCCCGTGAGAAGCAGACCGTCGCCTATCACGAGGCCGGTCATGCGCTGATCGCGGAGCTGCGGCCGCAGGCCGATCGCGTCAGCAAGATCTCCATCATCCCGCGCGGCATCGGCACGCTCGGCTACACGCAGCAGCGCCCCACCGAGGACCGCTACCTGCTCAAGCGCACCGAGCTGCTCGATCGCCTGGACGTGCTGCTGGGCGGGCGCGTCGCCGAGGAACTCATCTTCGGCGACGTGTCCACCGGCGCGCAGGACGATCTGCGCAAGGCGAGCGACATGGCGCGCTCCATGATCACCGAGTACGGCATGAGCGAGCGGCTGGGGGAGATCACCTTCGAGACCGGGCCGCGCTCGGCATACCTGGACACCGGAGCCGACCGGGGGCGACTCGGCTGCAGCGAGCGCACCGGCCGTCTCATCGACGAGGAGGTCGCGCAGCTGATCGCCGAGGCGCATCGCCGCGACATGCAGACGCTGCGCGAGCGGCGTGTCACCCTCGAGGCCATCGCCCACTACCTGCTGCAGCATGAAGTCATCGAGCGCGACGAGCTGCTGAAGCTGCTCGCAACGTCCGCCGCGACTCACGCCGCGGCCTGATAGGCCCTGATAGGTTGAGCCGGCGCGCACCGCGGACCCGCACCGCGGACCCCGCGCCGCGGGCCGTGGCGCACGGGCTCGTCGCCGGGCTCGCCGGGGTGTACGCGTTACTGCGCTGGTGTAAGATCGGCCCCGCGGGCGGCAGGTGGCTCTGCCCATGCCGGCCGCCCAACAGCCAGAACCGGGCGCCGGGTGCGCGCACCGATCCGAGACAGACGACACCATAATTTCTTCGGGGGTGACATCATGCGATCGACCCTGCTTGCGATCACGCTGGGCCTGCTCGGCACTGCGACTGCGCTGGCCGCGCAGGTCACTGCGCAGACGGAAGGTCCGGGCCTGAAGGCGGGCGAGGACGCCCGCGACAAGGCCATTCTCCAGTACTGTCACAAGCCGCCGCCGCCACCGCCCAATTTCCGGGGACGTCGCCCGCAGGCGCGCCGCGCGCGCGGCCTGCCGCCGGCCCAGCCTGTCACGGCGATTCCGGGCGTGATCGCCGCCGGCCGACACTGGAAGATCGTGTGGCACGAGGAAGGCAACAATGCCGACGGCATCATCGCCGACGGCAACGACATTCTGGTCGCGCAGCAGGACAACAGCGACGTGGTCAGGGTCTCGCCGAGCGGCCACGCCACCGTGGTCTATCGCGATACCAACACCGGTGGCGCACTGTCGCGCAACAAGCAGGGGCAGCTGTTCATCGTCGAGCGCGGCTACCTGCAGTCGATCGATGAGCTCGCGCCCGACCACAAGGTGCTGGCCAACGAGATCCACGGCGATTCGCTCGACTGCCTGGGCATGGGCGGCCTGAACGATCTGACCGCGGCGGCCAATGGCGGGGCGTACTTCACGCTGGGCAATCTCTACTATGCCGCCCCGGACGGCACGGTGACCCGTCAGGGTACGGTCACCGGCACCAACGGCATCATCCTCAGCCCCGACGAGAAGACGCTGTATGTCACTTCGGGCGGCTTTGGCCGGCCCGCCAACCTCGTGGCGTTCGATGTGCAGCCCGACGGCACGCTCACCAACCAGCGCAATTTCGCACGGCTGCCCGGCGGCGGTGACGGCAGCACGATCGATTCGGAGGGACGGATCTACGTCAGCTCCGGCGGAGGGGTCGAGGTCATCTCCCCGGATGGGCAGTCGCTGGGCCACATCCCCGGGCCTCGCGGCGCAGGCATCATCAGCCTGGCCTTCGGTGGCCCGGGCAAGCACACGCTCTACGCCGTCGCGCTCTATCAGGGCATGGGCAAGGCGCATCGCGGCCTGCCCAGCGATGAGGGGAGACTGGCGCAGGCCGGCGTGTTGGCCTCCATTCCGATGCTCTCGCAGGGCTACGCCGACCGGGCGAAGTAGCGGCCCGCCCGGCGCGCCGCCGGTCGCACGTACGCGGCGATCGGCGGCGCGGCCGCTCAGGGGATTCTCTGCCAGTAGCCGACGTCCACCCAGCGGCCGAGCTTGAATCCGACCTCCGGCAGCTGCCCGACCTTGCGAAAACCGAGTTTCTCGTGCAATGCCACGCTCGCCGGATTGGGCAGCGCGATGCCCGCGAGCGCGACGTGGATGCCGCGCTCGTGCAGCGCGAGCAGCAGCTGCGCGTAGAGGCGCGAGCCCACCCCGCGACCCCAGCTGCCGGGCTCGAGGTATACCGCGGTCTCGGTCGACAGCCGGTAGGCCGAGCGGGACTTCCAGCGGGTGGCGTAGGCGTATCCCACCACGCGCCCGTCGCGCTCGGCCACGAGCCAGGGCAGGGACAGCTGCCCCACCTCGGCAACCCGCCCGGCCATGTCCGCGGCGCTCACCGGCTGCTCCTCGAAGGTGATCACGGTTGCCAGGACGTAGGGGTTGTAGATGTCCGCGAGGGCCTCGGCGTCGGCGGCGGTCGCGGACCGGAGGAGACAGTCGATATCCTTCCCTGCGTTCATAGTCTTTAGAAGTCAATATGTTAAAAAATAAACTAATCAAGTTACATTAGTTCTGTGGAGGCGGATCATCACCACACGCCCCCAAAACCTGCCACCGCCCCTCAAAACCTGCCACGCTTCAGGGCTGACGGTCAGCGCCACGTGTTCCTCCTAACCTCCATCAGTCTGCTCGCCCTGGTGAGCGGCTACATCGGCGTGCGCCTGCTGCCGGCGCTGGCGCTCGATGCCCCGCAGCGCGCGGCCGGAGTGCTGCTGGTGTGTCTGCCGCTGCTGCTCTCGCCGGCCACCATCTTTGCACGGCGGATGCGCCGGCGCTGGCTGGCGCGCGCCTGGGCGTGGGCCGGCTCGCTCGCCCTGGGCTGGGTCTCCTTCCTGCTGCTGCTGACGGTGCTGCGCGAGCCGGTCGTGCTGCTCGGGGCGCTGGCGTGGCCGGCCGGGGCGGCGAGCTTGCGCGAGGGATCCGCGCAGGGCGTGGTGCTGCTGGCCGCACTGGCGGTGCTGCTGGGGCTGTTCATGGTGCTGCGGGTCCCGCGCGTGGTCGAGATCCTGATCCCGTTGCCGGACCTGCCCGCCGACCTCGAGGGATTCACGATCGTGCAGATCAGCGATCTGCACGTGAGCTATACCCTGCGCCGCCGCTACGTCGAGCGGGTGGTTCGCAGGGTCAATGCGCTGGCAGCCGACCTGGTGGCCATCACGGGGGATCTGGTGGATGGCAGCGTGGCGGATCTCGCCTCCGAGGTCGCACCGCTCTCGCAGCTGCTCTCCCGTCATGGCACCTGGTTCGTGACCGGCAATCACGAATATTACTCGGGCGCGAGCGCCTGGATCGCCCAGCTGCGGCGTCTGGGCATGCACGTGCTGCTCAACGAGCATGCCGTGATCCGGCACGGAACGGCCGCCTTCGTGCTCGCGGGAGTGACCGACACGCAGGCCGAGGCGTTCGAGGCCGGCCAGCGCAGCGACCCGCAGGCGGCACTGCACGGCGCCCCGCCGCAGGTGCGGCCGCGCATCCTGCTGGCGCATCGGCCGCGCAGCGCGCAGGCGGCCGCGGCCGCGGGCTACGACCTGCAGCTCTCCGGCCACACGCACGGCGGCCAGTTCTGGCCCTGGAATCTCGTGGTGCGCTACCGGGAGCCTCTCGCCCTGGGGCTGGACCGATGGCAGGGACTGTGGGTCTACACCAGCCGCGGCACCGGCTACTGGGGGCCGCCGCAGCGACTCGGGGTGCCTGCGGAGATCACGCGTCTGCGCCTCACGCGACAGGGCCGGGCGGAATCTGGCGCACAATGACGGGACACGCCGCCGGCGGCGAAGGAGAGCTCATGCAGTTTCTGGTACTCGCGCACGATGGGACGGACGCGGAGGCTCCGGCGCGACGCCAGCGCGTTCGCGCCGATCACCTGGCCGCCGCGGGGCGCCTGAAGGCAAGCGGTCACTTCATTCTCGGAGGCGCCATCCTGGACCCGGAGGGCCGCATGGTCGGCTCGGCGGTGGTGTTCGACTTCCCCGATCGCGCGCAGCTGGATGACTATCTGGCGCGCGACCCCTATGTCACGGGCAAGGTCTGGCAACACATCGAGGTGCACCCCTTTCGCGTGGCCGAGGTCCAGCCGCCTCCCTGAGGCCTGGCCGCGTGACCTGCGTCGCGGTCCCCGCCGCGCCGCCGCTGCTAGAGTGCGCCGCTGTTGCTGGCGGGCAGGGGCTCCCGGCCCCACAGGGAGGTCCGATGACACTGGTGCTGGTGCTGGCGGTCCTGCTGGTGCTGCTGATCTACATGACCATGCAGTACAACGGCCTGGTGTCGCTGCGCGAGAGCGTCAAGCAGGCGTGGGCCAACATCGACGTGCTGCTGCAGCAGCGTCACGACGAGCTGCCCAAGCTCGTGCAGACCTGCCGGCAGTACATGCAGTACGAGCGTGACACGCTCGAGAAGGTCATGCTGGCGCGCGCGGCCGTCAGCGCCGCAAACGAACGGCGCGACATGCCGGCGCTGGGCGCCGCGGAAAACCAGCTGCACGCGACGCTCGGCCAGCTGTACGCGGTCGCGGAGAACTATCCGCAGCTCAAGGCGGATCAGAGCTTCCAGCAGCTGCAGACCCGCATCACGGCCCTCGAGAGCGCCATTGCCGACCGGCGCGAGTACTACAACTCGCAGGTGCAGCTGAACAACACCCGCATCGCGCAGTTTCCGGCGGTGCTGCTGGCGCATCAGTTCGGCTTCCAGGCCGCGCAGCTGCTGCAGGTCGACAACCAGGAGCGCCAGGACGTGGACGTCGGCGCGCTGTTTCGCGCCGGATAGCACCGGATAGCGCCGGATAGGCTGTTCGCGCCGCTGCGTCATGTCGCCCGGTTCCGCACACGCCGCCTGGACGATCGCCGGCCAGCCCGGCACCGTGGTCGCGACGCTCGTGATCGCCTGCCTGGTCTGCTTTGCCCTGACCTATCGGGCGTGGGCCCGGGCGCGCAGCCTGTCCGACACGGCGCGCGCCCGCGTGCGCTCAGCGCCTCACGGATACGTCGAGCTCTACGGGAACACGGCGTTCCCGCCGCAGACCAGCGATCAGGCCAAGAGCGCGCCGCTGACCGGGCGCGCCTGCGTGTGGTGGCGCTATCACATCTACCATCGCGCGGGGCGTGGCTGGGACTGCATCGATCGCGGCGCCAGCGACAGCGCCTTCGTTCTGCAGGACGACACCGGCGCCTGTATCGTGGATCCACGCGGCGCGGAGGTCACCCCGAGCGAGCGGCAGGTGTGGTACGGCTCGGACTCCTGGCCCAGCAGCCCCTACAGCACGGGCCTGGGCGCTCTGGGCAGCTCCTATAAGTACATCGAGCAGCGCATCTACGAAGCCGACGGCGTGTGCGTGCTCGGTGAGCTGGCGGCCACGGGGGGCCTCGCCGATGGTGGCGTCGAGACCGAGGTTGCGACGCTGCTGCATGACTGGAAGAACGATCCGGCGGCGCTGCTGCGCCGATTCGATCGCGACGGCGATGGACAGCTGAACGCGCAGGAGTGGGAGGCGGCGCGCGCCGCCGCGCGTGCCGAGGTGCTCGCGCAGCGCGCCCAGACTCCGCTGGTCAAGCAGATGGCGCGACCCCATGACGGGCGCCCGTATCTGCTGGCCGCGCGCAGTCCCCAGGGGCTGGCGCGCCGCTACCGCTGGCAGGCCGCCGCCTGCCTCGCCGGCTTCTTCGCCTCGCTGCTGTTGCTCGCGCACCTGTTCGGCGCCCGCTGACCTGGCGCAACCGGCAGCCCGCGGCTGGCGGCACCAGGGCCCGCGGCCCGCCGCACCGCGCATACTATGGCGCCTTCATCCACCGGAGGTCGCGACCATGAGCACACCCCTGATCGACTCGCTGCCGGAGACCCTGCAAAGCGTGCGCACGCGGCTGCTGTTCGTGCTGCGCCTGCAGGTCCACAAGCCGCAGATCATCGGTCAGGCACCGGCGTCGTTTCGCCGCATCGGAGTGATCTCCGGTGGCTCATTCGAGGGCGAGCGCCTCTCGGGCCGCATCCTGGAGGGCGGCAGCGACTGGCAGACCCTGCGCTCGGACCGCACGCTGACGCTCAACGTGCGCATCGTGCTCAGGACCGACGATGATGCGCTCATCGGCATGACCTATCCGGGCGTGCGCCACGGCCCCCCGGAGGTCATGGCGCGCATCGACAGGGGAGAGGTGGTGGATCCGTCGCAGTACTACCTGCGCATCGCACCGGCCTTCGAGACCGCCGCGCCGAAATACGACTGGCTCAACCGCGTGATCGCGGTGGGCCTCGGTCATCGCGACGCCGAGGGGGTCGTCTACAGCGTGTTCGAGCTGCTGTGAGCGCGGCGATCACCAGCGCGGTGACGGGGGAGTGGCGCGATCACACGCTCGCCAGCCAGTTGCGCAGCTCGATCGTGCGGACTCGGCGGTCGGCCACCGCGGCGCCCAGCGCGAATCTGCGCAGCAGGGACTGCTGCCGCGGGTTGGTCTGCAGCGCGCGCATGGCGCTCGCGAATGCCGTCACGGCCGGCGGATCCTCGAAGATCCGTTCGCGTACCAGCGTCTCCCGGTAACGGTCGGCAGCCGCGGCGATGTCCACGAAATCGTACTCCGGATGGTATTGCACTCCCCAAAAGCGCGCGCCTGCGCCGCTGACGGCCATGGCCTGTATGCCGTTGTCGTTTTCGGCCAGGACGCTGGCTCCGGGGGGCATGCGGACGATGGTGTCGCGATGGACTGTGGGCGCCTCGAAGACCTGAGGCTTGCCCGTGAACATCGGGTGCTCCCGGCCCGCCGCCGTGAGCCGGATGTGCCGGCCAAAGCCGAATTCCCGGCCGCGGGGATTGGGTGCGATCTCCCCACCCGCGGCGGCCACCGCGATCTGCAGCCCCCAGCAGCTGCCGAACAGCGGCAGGCCGGCGCTGAAGACCTCCTGCACGAGCGCGATCTGACGCGCCACGGCCGCGCCTCCCTCATACACGTTCAGGGCCGATCCGGTCACGGCCACGCCATCGTATGCGCTCAGGGTCAACCCGGACGGCCACTCGACCGGGCCGTCCGCCGGAGTCACGATATCGATCACGAGAGAATCATCGATGTGTCGCAGCGCATTGGCGTATCCCTCCCCCGTGGCGTAGCCGAGCGTCTCGACCTGCCGGGCGCGAACGGCCGCCGTATTGCCGTCGACAACGAGGATTCTCCTGACCGTCACCGGCAGCTCCGAGCCCGCTAAGGGTCTGTCAGCCTCATCCAAGCTGGGCCGGCAGCCTGCCCTCGACGGCCGCAAGAAACAGATCTTGCAGCTGGCGGGCGTTCACCGGCCTGGGGTTGCCGCCGGCCGATGGATCATTGGCCGCTTCCCGTCCGATGGTCTCGGCGTTGTGGGCATCCACGCCGATCTGCGCGAGCGAGCCGGGAATTCCCAGTGTCGCGCGCAGCCGCAGTATCCATGCATACACGCCGGCGAACCCCGGTTGCGGCAGATTGAGCGTACGGGAGATCACCTCGGCCTTCTCGAGGATGGCCACCCGATTGAATGCCACCACGTAGGGCAGCAGCACGGCGTTGGTCAGGCCATGATGCGTGTTGAACCAGGAGCCCACCGGGTGCGCGATGGCGTGCACCGCGCCCAGACCCTTCTGGAAGGCCGTGGCACCCATGGAAGCGGCGGCGAGCATGTTGGCGCGCGCCTCGATGTCGGCACCGTCGGCGTAGGCGCGCGGCAGGAAGGTGTCGATCAGCCGCAGGCCCTCGAGCGCCACGCCATCCGCCAGCGGATGGAATCCCGGGGCACAGAAGGCCTCGAAGCAGTGCACCAGGGCGTCCATCCCGGTCGCCGCCGTGATCGAGGGGGACAGTCCGACGGTGAGCTCCGGATCGGAGATCACGATGCTGGGCATCATCCTGGGGTGGAAGATGATCTTCTTCTGGTGAGTGTCCTCGCGCACCACCACGGCGGCGCGACCCACCTCAGACCCGGTGCCCGCCGTCGTGGGAATGGCGACGATCGGGGCGATGACCGACGCATCCGCCCGCGTCCACCAGTCGGCCACGTCCTCGAAATCCCACAGCGGGCGGGTTTGTCCCGCCATGAAAGCGATGAGCTTGCCCACGTCGAGCGCCGACCCGCCGCCGATCGCGACCACGCCGTCACAACCGTGCGCTGCGAAGACCTGCAGCCCGGCGCTGACGTGGCGCGCACCCGGGTTGCCGGTGATGTCGCTGAAGGTTGCCGCGCCGGGCAGCAGCTGCCGCGTCCGCTCGAACAGCGGCGTCGGAGCGAGTCCGCGATCGGTGACCAGAAGCGCCCGCCGGATGTTCGCCAGCGTCACGGCCCGAGGCAGCTCCGCCAGTCGCCCCGGTCCCGCCCAGATGGTGGTCGGATAGCTCCAGTTGCCGCGTAACGCATCCTTCACGGCAGTGTCCGGAAGTGAAGCGACTTGGGCCGGGTGAGCTGCTCGAATCCGACCACGGAGAGCGTGCAGCCGCGCCCGGAGTTCTTGATACCCGTCCACGCGAGCGCCGGATCCAGATAATCACAGCGGTTCAGGAACACGGTGCCGGTGGCCAGAGCCTCGGCGAGCCGCTCGGCCCGCTGCACATCCGAGCAGAACACCGCGGCCGTGAGGCCATAGTCGCTGTCGTTCATCAGCCGCAGTGCCTCCTGGTCCGAGGAGACCGGCATGATTCCGATCGCCGGTCCGAAGGTCTCCTCCCGCATGATGGGCATGGTGTGATCCACGTCGATGAGGATCTGCGGGGCCAGGTACGCCGTGCCGTCGCGGGATGCGGCGAACCTGCCCTGATCCACCAGCTGCCGGGCCCCGCGCGACAGCGCGTCGCTGACCTGCGCACGCACCGCGCTCGCCGCGGACGGCCGCACCACGGGTCCGAGGGTCGTGTCCGGGTCCAGCGGCGAGCCGAGTCGATACTTCTCGGCCAGCGACACCATGCCATCGACGAACTCGTTGTAGCGAGGCGCCGAGACGTAGATGCGCTTGATGCCGCAGCACGACTGGCCGGCGTTGAAGAACGCGCCGTCCGTCAGCGTCTCGATGGCGTGCGCGAGGTTCGCGTCTTCGCACACGTAGGCGGGATCCTTGCCGCCGAGCTCGAGGCCCGCGCTCGCAAAGCCGGCGGCCGTCGCCGCCACCACGGCGCGGCCACCGGCCACCGAGCCGGTGAAGCACACGCCGGCCACCCGTCGATCGCCGATCAGCCGGGCCGTGTCCTCGTGCGAGGCGTGCAGGTACTGAAACACGCCGGGCGGCACCCCGGCGCCTGCGAAGGCTTCGAAGAAGCGCTCGGCGCACAGCGGGGTCTGATGAGAGTGCTTCAGGATCACCGTGTTGCCGGCGATGAGCGCGGGCAGCAGCGCATTCACCGCGGTCAGATAGGGGTAATTCCACGGCGCGATGACGACCACCACGCCGAGCGGGACGCGCCGGATGCGCAGCCGAAATCCGGGCTTGGCCTGCGGGCGGATGTCGCTGAGCGCCTCGGGGGCGATCCCGAGCATGTACCTTGCACGCTCCTCCAGACCGCGAATCTCACTGGGTGCGTGTCTCGCGGGCCGCCCCATCTGCCAGGTGATCTCGGCCGCGAGCTCGGAGCCCCTGCCCACCAGCAGATCCACGGCTCGCCCGAGGACGGCGCAGCGCTCGGCGAGGCCGAGGGCGCCCCAGGCCGGCTGACTGGCCACGGCGCTGCCCAGCGCGCGCTCGATGTCGCTGCAGCTCGCGAGCGGGCGCTCGACGTATTTGCGTCCATCGACCGGACTGATGGTCGCGAAGCTCTGCGTCATGGATCCCTAGATGATCTCCAGATAGCGCGCCAGCTCCCAATCGGTGATGGCCTTGCGAAACTCCCGTTCTTCCCAGCGGCGCGTGGCGGCATAGTGATCGACGAACGCGTCCCCGAACAGAGCCCGGGCCGCCTGCGAGCCGGCCAGCCGCTCCGCCGCCTCGAACAGCGTCGCGGGCAGGCTGCGATGGCGCGCATGCTCGTGCTGATAGGCGCTGCCCTCGATGGGCGCATCCGGCTCGATACGCTGCTCGACTCCCCAGAGACCGGAGCCGATGGCCGCCGCGAGCGCGATGTAGGGATTGATGTCGGCGGCCGCCACGCGGTATTCGACGCGCTGGCTGCGAGGACCGCCGCGGATGACACGCAACGCCGTGGTGCGGTTCTCGACTCCCCAGGTCGCGGCGGTGGGCGCCCAGTATCCCGGCACCAGTCGCGAGTAGCTGTTGACCGTGCAGGCGATCATGGCGAGCAGCTCCGGCATCAGCGCCTGCTGCCCGCCGATGAACCAGCGCATGGTGTCGGACATGTCGTGCGGCCTGGCCGGATCGTAGAAGGCGCTGTCGCCGGCGAGAGTCTTCAGCGACAGGTGCAGGTGCCCGCTCTGGCCGGGGACCTGATTGGACCATTTGGCCATGAACGTCGCGAGCAGGCCGCGGCGCTGCGCCAGCACCTTCACGAAGGTCTTGAAGAGAGCCGCCCGATCCGCCGCCTCGAGCGCCTCGCAGTATTCCAGCGCCGCCTCGACGACACCCGGGCCGGTTTCCGTGTGCAATCCCTCGATGGGAAAGCGCATCTCGCGGCTCACGCTCAGCAGCTCCTGATAGAGCTCGGAGTGCACGGAGCTGCGCAGCACCGAATAGCCGAAGGATCCGGGCGTCAGGGTCCTGAGCCGTCGATAGCCCTTCCTGCGGATCGACTCGGGCGTCTCATCGAACATGAAGAATTCGAACTCGGCGGCTGCGGCAACCTCGAATCCCATGCGGTGGGCGCGCGCCAGCACGCGCCGCAGCGTGCCGCGCGGGCAGATCGACTCGGCGCGGCCGGCGAACTCGCCGAGGAACAGGACGCAGCGCGGCTCGAACGGGATGCTGCGCAGCGTGCCGGGCAGCAGCCGCACGGGCGCATCGGGGTACGCCGTATGCCAGCCGGTGAACAGCACATTGTCGTACAGCCGGTCGTCCAGGTCCCAGCCCAGCACCACATCGCAGAAGCCCAGCTCCTTGTCGAGCGCGGCCAGGAACTTTTCGCGGTTCACGTACTTGCCGCGAAACACGCCGTCGACATCGAATACGCCGACCTTCACCGCTTCGATCGCATGATCCTCGAGGTATTTGCGCACATCGACGCTCTGATCACTGGGAAGCGACATGCCTGAGTCCCTGGTGTCGGGTCGTGCCGGGTGTGGGGTCGTACGAGTCATCCTATCACGCAGGTCATACCGCGCCCCTTGGACGCACCCCTTGCACGCACCCCTTGCATGCACCCCTCAGACCCGCAGCAGCGCCACCGCCGCGCGCGCCAGGGTCGATTCCTCGTCGACCGGAATCACCTGGATACGCACCCCGCCGGCGTCGATGCGCGCGGCACCGCGGGCACGCTGATTGAGCGCATCGTCGAGCGCGATTCCGGCCCAGCCCAGATTCGCCAGCGCCCGCTGGCGTACACCGGGCACGTGCTCGCCGACACCGCCCCCGAACACGATCCCGTCGCAACCGCCCAGCACCGCGAGGTACGCGCCCACGTACTTGCGGATGCGGTAACAATAGAGCTCGATGGCAAAGCGCGCCTGGGGCGCCGGATCCTGCAGCAGCACCGCCGGGCTGTCTGCGCCGCCCGACAGGCCCGCGAGGCCCGCCTGCGTGTTGAGCAGCTCGACGATCTGATCGCCCGAGCGTCCCAGCCGCTGCTCCAGGTAGGCAATGCTCGCGGGGTCGATGTCGCCGGAGCGCGTGGCCATGACCAATCCCTCGAGCGGCGAGAACCCCATGGAAGTGTCCAGGGGCCTGCCTCGCTCGATGGCGGCGATCGAGCAGCCGCCGCCGAGCTGCAGGGTAATGAGCCGGCCGCCCTGCGGCAGCTCGGGAACCAGCCTGCACCATGACTGCCACATGGCCTCGTGTGCGATCCCATGAAAGCCGTAGCGCCGCACGCCCTGGTCGGCTCCGAGGTGCGCGCTCACTGCGTATTCCGCCGCGACCCGCGGCAGAGCGGAGAAGAATGCCGTGTCGAATACCGCGACCTGAGGCGCCTGCGGCCACAGGGCGCACGCGGCGCGCACCCAGCGCAGCGCCTGCGGGTTGTGCAGCGGCGCCAGCGGCGAGAGCTCCTCGATTGCCGCGAGCACCGCCGCATCGATGCGCGCCGGGCGCACGAAGCGCGTGCCGCCGTGCACGATGCGATGGGCGATGACCTCGGGCGCTGCCGGCAGCTTCGCGGCGAGCGAGCCCAGCACTGCCTGCGGATCGAGGCTCGCCCCCTCGTGACGCTCGCTGCCGGTGCAGCTCGGCGCGCCACCGGCGGCGGCCTCGAAGAGCGCAAGCTTGACGGACGTGCTGCCGCTGTTGACCGTGAGAATCTTCATGGGCCCGCCACGCTACCCGCGAGGGCGCGGTAGCATTGCCCCAACGGGGCGTCCTCGGAGATCACGGTGATTCTCGAAGTGGCGCAGATTCGCATCCGGGCAGGGCAGGGCAGGCCGTTCGAGGCCGCGTTTCGGCAGGCCGAGCCGCTGCTGCAAGCTCAGGAGGGATATGTCTCGCACGAGCTGCAGCGCGGCCTGGAGCAGGCCGATCGGTACATGCTGCTGGTGCGCTGGCGTCGGCTCGAAGACCACACGGTCGGATTTCGCGGCTCCGAGCGTTTTCAGGAGTGGCGGCGGCTGTTGGGTCCGTTCTTCGACGGTCTGCCGACGGTAGCCCATTACCAGTCATTGTCGGGGTCGAATACCGCCGGGCCCGCTCAGCCTGCGCTGCCATGAGGAGGTGTGCACGAGCGGCTCGCGCGAGGGCACGAGGGCCTGGTTGAGCGGGATGGCCATGGCTGAGGGGCACTGTATCAGCTATCCTGCCGCGGCGCGCACCACGCCGCGGACTGCGAGCTGAGCATGCGTACCGAGCTCGACGCCCTGGAGGCACGCGTGATCGGCTGCCTCATCGAGAAGCAGGTCACGACGCCCGATCAGTACCCGCTGTCGCTCAACGCTCTGCTGAACGCCTGCAATCAAAAGAGCAACCGCGATCCCGCGATGAGCCTCGATGAGCCGACCGTGCAACGCACACTCGATGCGCTGTCGCGCCGGCACCTGATTCTCGAGCGCTCCGGCTTCGGCAGCCGCGTACCCAAGTACCAGCAGCTGTTCTGCAATACCGAGCACGGCAGCCTGAGATTCTCGGCCCAGGAGCTCGCGATCGTGTGCGAGCTGCTGCTGCGCGGCCCGCAGACCCCGGGCGAGCTGCGCACGCGCGCCAGCCGCATGGCGCCCTTCGAGGAGGTCTCGCAGGTCGAGGCGGCGCTGCAGAGTCTGCTCGACCGCGAAACGGGACCGCTGGTCGCGCGGCTGCCCCGGGAGAGCGGGCGGCGCGAGTCGCGCTACGCGCACCTCTTCAGCGGAGAGCCGCCCGCGCAGCCGATCACACCGGAGCTGGCGGGGCAGGACGGGGCTGAGGCCGCGGAGACGGCGACGCTCGCGAGCCGCGTCGCCAGTCTCGAGCAGCAGCTGAGTGTGCTGCGCGCGCAGCTCGAGGAGCTCAGGTCGCGTGGCGCATGAGCCGCAGCGCCGCCGCCGACAGGCGCGGGGTTGGCGTGTAGACTACGTCGGGGGTATCGAAGAACAACATGGGGGGCAGCCGGATGACTTCGATGGCGAGGGTTACCGCATCGGCGTGGGCGCTGGCCGTGGCGTGCGCGGGCATCTGCCTTGCGCAGGCGAGTGCCCCGGGCAGCCGATCCACGACGAGTACGAGCTGCGATCGCGCCTGCCTCGGCGCGCTCATGACCGACTACCTGAGCGCACTGGTGAGCGCGGATGTCTCGCACCTGCCGCTCAGCCGGCCGGTGCATTTCACCGAGGATCAGCAGCAGCGCAAATTCGGCGTCGAGGGAATCTGGAGCCGGCACATTGTCCTGACGGGGTACCGGTTCGACATCCTCGACGTGCGCACGGGCATTGCAGCCAGCCTGGTGAAGGTGCAGATCGACGGCAAGCCGGCGCTGCTGGCCTTGCGCCTGATCACACACGGGGGGCGCATCGCGGGTGTCGAGAGCATCCTCGTGCACTCGCGCGCCGAAGGCATGCTCTTCAACGTCGACGCCATTGGGACGCTCAGCCCGGCCATGGCGTTCACGCCACCGCCCGCGCAGCGCAATTCCCGCCGGCAGATGATCGCGATCGCTTCGCGCTACCCCCGGGGGTTGCAGCTCGGCAGCTTCGTGAAGTCCGACGTGCCGTTCGCACCGCAGGCGTATCGCTTCGAGAACGGCATGTTGATGGCCGGCCCCCATTGCACGTTCCTGCCGGGCTGCGAGCACATCAAGACGCAGCACATTCCGACGCTGTCGAAGCTCGTGTACCGGATCGCTGCGGTGGATGAGCAGCAGGGGGTCGTGCTGATCCGGATGGACTTCGGACCCGGCTCGGTGTTCCCCGCGCCCGGCCGCCCCCAGGGCCTGTCGCTGAGCGTGTTCGAGGCCTTCAAGGTCTACGGCGGGCAGATTCATGCCGTGGAAGCTTTCATGAAGACCAAGCCCGCAGACCAGCCGCTCGGGTGGAACTGAAGAGGCCGGGGGCGGCGCCCGTCCGTTGCGGCGCCCGTCCGTTGCGGCGCCCAGGCCTAGGAAGCGGCGCTGAACACGAACTCGTAGGCTTCGGCGCTGCCCGCCGTCGCGGCCGGCGTGGCTCGCACCCAGGAAGCGCGCTGTCGATCCACCGTCAGGAACCAGGTCTGTCGCTCCCGGACAGCACCGCAGCCTGCGAACGCGCGCAGGTCGAGCACCGCGGCACATTCGCCATGCTCCGGGTCGCGCACCGATGGATAGCGCACGATGCGCACATCGGCCTCACGCGCGAGCCGTGCCAGCGCCTGACACGGCCCATAGTCGCTGGGATGGCTCCAGTCGCGTGCGTCACGATTGAACGGCTCGCGCCGCAGGTCGATGGTCCGCCCGGCCGCGATCGCCTGAAACACGGTATGTGCAACCCCATGCAGACGCGTCAGACCGTGACTGTCGGTCACGAAGCGCCAGCGCCAGTATCCGAGCTCCGCGCAGCTGCTACGCACCGCCCGTGCCCCGTACCAGACCCCGCGATCGTGAGGCGCGCGAAAGCGCGATCCGATGTAGGGTGGATAGCGAAAGGGCGTGTAGAGCAGGTAGTCCAGGCCCGCACCGCCGGCAGGCACCGGTGGCTTGGATTGCTCCAGAAGGCCTTCCAGAGCCTCCTGCTCCGCGCGGCTGTCGACCAGCGCGCGCGTGGCGATCAGATGCTGCGCCTCGACCGCCCGCCAGAGGCTCAGCCGGCGGGGCGCCGCTTCAGACGCGACCGCGTGCAGCGTCCAGGTAGCGGAGGACAGAGATGAGTCCCTCGGCGGCCCGCATCATCGTCGCCGGCTCGCCCCCGAGCGCATCGTTAGCCGAATGCAGCCAGGCGCGCATCGCCTCGGGATCCCCGCCGGTGATCGCGGCCAGCGAGCGATACACGCGCACGAAAACCGTGGCCAGCTCCCAGGCCTTGCTGCCGGCCGGCAGCCGCCAGGCGCCGCTGCGCAGCCGCGAGGTCGTGGCCGCACTCAAGCCCAGAACTCTGGCGAGCTCTGCCTGCCGCACACCCATCTGCTCGGCCGCCCGCACGGTGGCCTTGGCCAGCAGCACGGCCGAATCTGCCGCGGGACTGATCACCTGGGTCATGAAGCGTTCCTTTCTATAGAAGATATTATAGCGTGTGATTTCTATAGCAAGACCGCTGCCGGGATGAAGACTGGTCCCGCGAACGCGGGTGGTCAATGGCTCAGGAATGCCATTGATATTACATAATATACCTTATGCGAAGTAACCTATAGCGGCTCCTGAGGGTTCTGCGGCGCCCCGCCCAGCGTCCCGGGGAAGAAAAAACGCTTGGTTCGGAGCCATTACGGGAGCCACGAATTTCGGACGCGGCTTAGGCGGGCCCCCCACGTACGGTAGCGGCGACGTCCTGGGAATCTACTACTACAGCGACGACAGCGACGTCTGCGGGTCCGCTTTAGACTGCTTCGGGCTTGACGTGCCAAAGGGCTATACGTCCGACAGTGCTCTCTCGGATAGCTCGACTTGGGAGGGTACTTCGGCCCACCCGGTGAGCTTCGCGAGCTTGGGTCTGGACGTGGGGGCAAGGGTGCTCCACGGATCAGTGCTTCACCCTCGACGTTCAGGCGCCCAGTCCCGTCCCGCTTCCCGACACTGGGTGGCTCATGCTCTGCGGTCTCGGCGGAATGGGCGCCGTGATGGGAGGTGAATTGCGCGCATCGTCACCATGCGCGCCCGCGGCCCAGCCGGCGTAAAATTCGGGCACGTTCGCTTGTCGGAGCAGTGCAAAATGAACCGTCGAATACCATGGGCGTGCGCGGTCACCCTGTTGGCCGGGTCGGCGAGCCTCTCCCTGGCAGCACCGCCCTCCTCCACCGCTCCGAGGGTATTGCATCGGGCCCCCGTCCTGCATCTGAAGGTGTGGCCATTGCCCGGTGCTCCGCGGATCAGTCGCGGAAGCCCACCGGGCTTGTGCTTGGTCGCGACGTCGTGCTGGTCACTGCTGAAGAAGACACCGCCGAGGTTGTGCCCTGACGGCGCACTATCGTGCCACCCGCAAGCTGGCCGGCTAGTGCCGCTGGCTCTACATGAGCCGCCATACATCCCGGAGCGCTGAGATCCGGGTAATTTCCGCCCGGCGGGGCGAGGGCTATTCGGGTGCTCGCGGCGAAGGCCGATGTGCCGGACTCGTGAGCCTTTCCGACAGTAGCGCGAAGCAGCCTGCGACTGCGACGCCCACGTTCAGGGCACGACGATCGTGGGAAGGGTGGCAAGACTTACGAGTTTCTGCGAAACGCTGCCGAGCAGCAGGTCGGTAAGCTGCCCCAACCCGCGCCTGCCGGCGACAATGATGTCCGCACCTTTTTCCTGCGCGATCGTCACGATGGTTGATGCCACATCGCCGGGGCGTGATTCGAGCAGGATCGTGCCGGCACCCACGCTGCGAGCGCGATCGCTTGCCTTCTTTAGCAGCTCCGCGGATAGCGAGGCCAGCAACTGATCCCACCAAACGTGCTGCTCGCGCGTGAACTGCCTGAACACGCCGCCCGGAAGTCCATAGCCGCCAATCACATTGACGATCAGGAGCTCCGCACCGGAGATCTTCGAGAGCTTCGCCGCGTAGTCGATCGCCCGATCGGCGCCCGCAGACCCATCCGTTGCTACCAGGATACGATTCATGATCGACCTCATCCCGTTCTTACACGACGGCAGGCGACGTCCTTCCCCATGGGAGACGGCTTAACGGTGCCGAGAGACATGGTTCGAAAGCCATCCCTCGACGCGTGCCAGATGCGCGGCCTGCCCAAGGCCGCGGTGTTGCAGCAGGTTATAGGCCATGATCTTGAAGGCGCTATTGATGAAAAACCAGGCCAGCGCATAGGCCCACACCAAGGCGGCGTAGCGCCAGCCAATCGGGGTGACGAACCAGCCGTATACGGCAGCGAGGGTGCCGAGCAGCTTCGTACTCCACGCAGCGTTGAGAAGCCCCCAGCTCGGCCAAGGGCGCTGCCAGATTGGGCCCTTATTGCGGGTCAGGAAGATGGTCAGATGGCCGGCAACGGTGAGCTTGAGGAAGATCAACGACTGGATCACGGCGCGGTCAAGGTGCAGGTAGCGCTCGGCGATCCAAAAGAGGCCGAAAGATGCGATGACACCCAGCACACCCAGCAGCGCGGCGATCGTCAGCGTGAGTGGCATGTCCCAGCGCACCGGACGCTCCGCGACCGGCGCGTTGTCGTAGGCAATCATGATGATGGGGATGTCGTTCAGCAGTGCGATCAGGACGATCATCACAGCGGTCACTGGGTAGAAATTGAACACGAGGATCGAGAGCGTCATGAACAGCAGCACCCGGATGGTCTCGCCGATGCGATAGATGGCATAACTCGTCATGCGCTCGAAGATGCGCCGCGCCTCCTCGATGCCGGTGGTGATGACGGAAAGACCCGGTGCGGTCAGGACCAGTTCGGCCGCGGCGCGCGCCGCGTCGGTGGCGCCGCTGACCGCGATGCCGACGTCCGCCTGCTTGAGTGCCGGGGCGTCATTGACCCCATCGCCGGTCATGCCGACGATGTGATTGCGGGCCTGCAGGGCTTTGACGATGGCGTACTTGTGCTCGGGAAAGACCTGAGAGAAGCCGTCGGCGGACTCGATCGCCTTCGGATCGAGCGCCTCCCCTGCCTTACCGAAGGCCTGGTCGGCTGGCAGGATGTTCTGGCCGAGCTTCAGCACCCCTGCGATCTCGCGCGCGATGGCCTGATGATCGCCCGTGACCATCTTGATGCCGACACCCATGCGCCGCGCCTGCTCGATCGTGGTGGCGGCGTCTTCGCGCGGCGGATCGAAGAGGGGCAGCAGCCCGAGGAAGCGCCAAGCTGGCGCATCGCCGTCCCGACGCGCGACCCCGAGCGTACGGTAGCCCTTGGCGGCCAGCGCATCGACGGCGGCCTGAACCCGGCTGTTGAGTGCGGGATCGGGCTTTGCCAGGCCCAGGATGACCTGCGGGGCGCCCTTGGTCACCTGAAAGCTCACCCCGGCGTGC
>DATJSD010000015.1:0-19032 GCA_035504335.1 Steroidobacteraceae bacterium
TCGCCCGACTCTTCCCCATCTCCACGCGGACTGCGTGCACGCGGTGCTACTGCGCCCTCGGGGAGCTGTTCCACCAGCCTCCCCCCAGCGCCTGGAACAGCGCCGCGGTGTCCCCGAGGCGGCTGGCCTGCGCCTGCACCAGCGTGATGGCGGCCTGCTGGTAGGCCTGCTGTGCGCTCAGCAGCGCCAGGTACCCCACGTAGCCCGCCTGCAGCTGCTTCTGCGTCAGATCCAGCGCGACCTGCGCGGCCTGTTCGGCGGCCGCTGCGGCCTGCAGTGCGTCGGCGTCCGCATAGATCGCGTGCAGCGTGTCGGCCACGTTCTGAAACGCGCTCAACGCGGTGCTGCGATACTGCGCCTCGGCCTGCTGCAGCCCCTGCTCGGCGGCCTTCTGCCGGTGGCGCAGCGTTCCGCCCTCGAACAGCGGGGCGCTGACCGAGCCGATGACGTCCCAGAACAGCCCCGCCGGGGAGAGCATCTGCGCGAACTGCGTCGCCTCCCCGCCATAGTCGCCCGAGATCGCGAACTGCGGCAGACGGTTGGCCAGCGCCACGCCCACCTGCGCGCTCGCCGCGTGCACCTGTGCCTCGGCCGCGAGCACGTCCGGACGCTGCCTGATCAGCTGCGAGGGCAGCGACAGGGGTAGATCGGCCGGCAGCTGCAGGGAGGCGAGCGTGAAGCTCTGTGGGACATCCTGGTCGGGCGCATTGCCCACCAGCACGCGCAGCAGATCGCGCGTCTGCGCCAGCTGCTTCTGCAGCGGCGGCAGCAGCTGGCGCGATTGCGCCAGCGCCGACTGCTGCGCGGCCACGTCCAGGCGCATCACCTCACCGAGCCGAAACTGCGCCTGCAGCACCGTCAGGGAGCGCTCATTGGACTGGATGATCGCCTGCACCGCGGCCATCTGGGCGCGCGTGGCGGCCTCCTGGATGGCGGCGGCCACGACGTTGGAGGCGAGCGTGACGTAGGCGGCCTGCAGCTCGAAGCCCGCCACATCCGCCTGCGCGCGCAGCGACTCGAGCTGGCGGCGGTTGAGCCCGAACACATCGGGCGCGTAGCCGACCGTCAGCTCGGCGGTGTGGAAATTGTAGGTCACCGGCTGGGCGGGGCCCGTCGGCTGGATCACCGTGCCGTTGGGCTCGTAGATCGGCGTGTTGGCGGTCGCGGTGGCGCCCGCAAGCTTACTGCGCTGTGCGGAGTAGCTCGCCTGCACGGTGGGGAAGAAGAACCCCCGCTGTGCGTAGACGTTCTGTTGTGCCTGCCTGAGGGCGGCCAGCGCCGCGTCGATGCCCGGGTTGTGGGCCAAGGCCTGCGCGATCAGCGTGTTGAGCGCCGTCGAGTGAAACAGCGTCCACCACTGTGCGCTGATCGCCTGACCCACCGAGAAGCTCTGCGCCGCACCGGCGATCCCCGCTGCCGAGGCCGTGGCCGCCGGCAGCGGGGCAGGGCTGTAGCTGCCCGCCGACGGGGCACTCGGGCGCTGGTAGCCCGGCCCCACCGCGCAGCCCGACAGCGGCAGCGCGCACGCGCTCAGCAGCAGGACCAGCGCGGCCGGCGCGGCGGTCTCAGATGTCATCATCGTGCCCGCTCGCCCTCGCGCGCAGCGCCTGCGGCGACTTGCCCAGAAACATCATCTGCAGCGCCGGTGCGACGATCAGCAGCATGATCGGTCCGAGCAGCATGCCGCCGACCACCACGGTCGCGAGCGGTCGCTGCACCTGGCTGCCGATGCCGGTGGACACCGCCGCCGGCAGCAGCCCCAGGCAGGCCGACAGGGCCGCCATCATCATCGAGCGCATGCGCTGCGAGGCGGCGTTGAACATGGCCTGCTCCGGCGGCTGTCCCTCGCTCCACAGCTGCACGAAGTAAGTCACGACCAGAATGCTGTTCATCACCGACACGCCGAACAGCGACACGAAGCCGATGTCGGCCGAGATGCTCAGGTTCTGCCCGGAGACGAACAGCGCGATGACTCCGCCGGCGATCGCGAACGGGATGCCCACCAGGGTCAGCAGGCTGTCGCGCAGCGAGTTGAACAATCCGTAGAGCAGCACCAGAATGATGCCGATCGCGATCGGTATCACGATCGCCAGCCGCGCGCGCGCCTGCTGCAGCTCCGAGAATTCCCCGGCCCACTCGATCCGGTAGCCCTGCGGCAGCTTCACGTTGCGCGCGATGAGCGCCTGGGCCTCGGCCACGGTGGAGCCCAGATCGCGGCCGCGTACGCTGAACTTGACGGGTATGAGCCGTGCGTTGCGCTCGCGGTAGATGAAGGTGGCGCCGGTGTCCAGCGAGATGTCGGCCACCTCCGACAGCGGCACGTACGAGACGCCGCCGGCCGCGTTCTGGTAGCCGATGGGCAGATTGCGCACCGCGTCGATATTGTCGCGGTAACGCTCCGGAAAGCGCACCTCGAGCTCGAACTCGCGCTCCCCCTCCAGCACCGTGGTCGCCTGCGTGCCGCCCATCGCCGCCTGCAGCACCGTGGTGATGTCCCCGGTGTTCAGTCCATAGCGCGCCGCCTTGGCCCGATCGATGCGCACGTCCAGATTGGGCTGACCGAGCACGTGGAAGATGCCCAGATCCTGCACGCCGCGCACGTGCTGCATCTGCGTGTAGACCTCGGCGGCGAGCCGCTCCAGCACCGTCAGATCCGGTCCGATGATCTTGACGGCATTGGCGCCCTTGATGCCCGAGAGCCCCTCCTCGACGTTGTCCTGGATGTACTGCGAGAAGTTGAAATCCGTGCCGACGAACTCCCCGGTCAGCTGCCGCTGCAGCTGCGCGATCAGCTTCGCCTTGGTCTCACCGTGCGGCCACTGATCGAACGGCTTGAGCGGACAGAACAGCTCCACGTTGTTGAACCCGGAGGCATCGCTGCCGTCGTCGGGGCGGCCATGCTGCGAGGTCACGGTCGTGACCTCCGGATAGGCGCGGATGATCTGTCGCATGCGCGTGACCATCGCGTCCCCGGCCTCCAGGGAGATCGTCGGCGGCAGTGTCGCGCGGATCCAGAGATTGCCCTCCTCGAGCGTCGGCAGGAATTCGCTGCCCAGCTGCGTCAGCAGTACCACGGCGATGGCGAGGAACGCCCCGCCCACCGCCACGGTGGCGCCGCGGTGCGCGAGCGCCCAGCGCAGCACCGGCGTGTACGCCGCGCGCAGCGCGCGCACCAGCCCGGTCTCCACTTCCTTGACGTGCCGCGGCAGCAGCAGCGAGGTCAGCGCCGGCGTGACGGTGAAGGTGCAGATCAGCGCCCCGGCGAGCGCATAGCCGTAGGTGCGCGCCATCGGACCGAAGATCTGACCTTCCACGCCCTGCAGGGTGAACAGCGGCAGGAAGGCCGCCACGATGATCAGCGTGGAGAACAGCACCGCGCGATCGACCTGCGCGGCGCTGATGAACATCAGCCGCAGCCGCCCGGTCCAGCCCTGCGCGCCGGGCAGCGGGTGGTACTGCAGATAGCCCTCGAGCACCGCGCGGCGCTCCTCGCGCGGCTTCTGGAAGTTGCGGAACACGTTCTCCACCAGGATGACCGCCGAGTCGACGATCACCCCGAAGTCGACCGCGCCGAGCGACAGCAGGTTGGCCGACTGCCCGGTGATCACCAGCATGATGATGCTGAAGAACAGCGCGAACGGAATCGTCAGTGCGATCGCCACGGCGCTGCCGAGATCGCCCAGGAAGAACCATTGGATCAGAAACACCAGTATGCAGCCATACAGCAGGTTGTGCACGACGGTGTGCGTGGTGAGGTTGACCAGATTCGAGCGATCGTAGTAGGGCACGATCTTCACGCCCGGCGGCAGCGTGCCGTCGCTGTTGATCAGCGCGACCTCGTGCTCGACGCGCGCGAGCACGTCGCGGGTGTGCAGCGTCTGATTCATCACGACGATCGCCAGCACCGCGTCGTCGTCGTTGTCGCGGCCCGCCTGCCCGAGCCGCGGCAGATAGCCGATGCGCACCTGCGCGACGTCCTTGACCAGCACCGGCGTGCCGTCGTACTGGCGCAGCACGATGTTGCCGATGTCGTCCACCGAGCCGATCAGACCCAGGCCGCGCACGTTGACCGATTGCTCACCGAAATCGATCGTGCGACCTCCGACGTTGACGTTGGCATTGCCGAGCGCCTGGATCAGCTGCGACACGGTGATCTGATAGGCCTGCAGCCTGTGCGGGTCGGCGATCACCTGATATTCCTTGGTGGTGCCGCCCCAGGCGACGACCTGCACCACGCCCGGCACGGTCAGCAGCCGCCGCTGCAGCACCCAATCCTGCAGCGTGCGCAGGTTGGTGACGCCGAAGTGCGGCGGACCGACCAGCTGGTAGCGATAGATCTCCCCGACCAGACTGGAGGCCTGGATGGTCGGCGTCACACCGTTCGGCAGCGACACGTTCTGCTGCAGCTCGTTCACCGTCTGCGTGTAGGCGAAGTAGTAATCCACCCCGTAGTTGAACGTCACGCGCACGAACGAGAGGCCATAGAACGAGGTCGAGCGGATGTTGTTGACGCCGGGGGTGGCGGCCACTCCGACCTCCATCGGAATGGTGTAGTAGCGCTCCATCTCCTCGGCGGACAGGCCCGGCGCCTGCGCGGTGATCTCCAGGATCACCGGGGCGGGATTGGGGTACGCCTCGATGTTCAGCCGCGAGTAGGCGATCAGCCCCGCCACGAGAAACGCCACCAGGCCGAGCAGCATCAGCGGCCGGCGCAGCAGCGCGGTGGAGATCAGCGCCTTGAGCATGGGGGGTGAGGCTGTGGAGCGGTCGCGGGTCGGGCGATGGCTGGGGCGGTGCCTGTCGGACTGTGGCTGGCGGGCGGTGGCTGTCGGGCGCTACTTACCGGACTGACCGCTCGCGTCTACTCGGCCGCGCCGATCACCGCGGCGTTGCTGATGAACAGCGCCCCGGTGGTGGCCACCAGCTCGCCGCTGCGCAGGCCGCCGAGAATCTGATCGTAGCCGCCCTGTTGCTCGCCCAGCTGCACCGTGCGGCGCACGAAGTGATGCCGGTCCGCGGTCACCCAGACGGTCATCGTGCCGTCGCCCTCGCGCACCACGGCGTCATAGGGCACCGCGACCGAGCGCCTGGCATCCCCCAGATGCAGCGTGAAGGTCGCGAACATCTGCGGATGCAGCTCGTTGTCGGGATCGGACACGTCGCTGCGCACTGCCACGCGTCGGGTGTTGGGATCGAGCGCCTCGCCGATGTTGCTGATGCGGCCATGAAACACCCAGGTAGGCAGCGCGGGCAGCCGCACATCCACCGCCTGGCCGAGGCGCAGCAGCGGCACCAGGTCCTCGGGCACCTGCGCCAGCAGCCACTTGGTGCGCACGTCGGCGACCGTGTAGGGCGTGGGTGTGCTGCCCGGCTGCACCAGCGCCCCGGGGGCGGCGTTGCGCGCCGTGACGACGCCGTCGATGGGACTGCGCACCGGCAGGCTCGCAGCGACGCGCCGCTGTGCCACGATTCGGTCGATGTCGGCATCGCTCAGGCCGAAGATCCGCACCGCATCGCGCGCGGCCTCGTAGGCGCCCTGGGCGGTCTGTTGGTCGGACACCGCCTGCTCGTAGTCCTTCTGAGCCATGCCGCGCACCGCATAGAGGCCGTTGGCGCGCTTCAGGGCTTGATCGTCCAGCGCCAGCGTCGCCGCGCTGCCGATCAGCGTGGACTCGGCCTGCACCAGGTCGGGGCTGGCGATGCTGAACAGCTCCTGCCCGCGGCGCACGCGATCCCCGGTGCGCGCGCGCAGCTCGACGATGCGTCCCGCGTAGGGCGAGGAGACCTGCACGGCCAGGTCTTCGTCGTAATCGACCACCCCGACCGCCTCGCGCTGCACGGTAAACAGCCGCTCGCCGGCCGGGGCGACGGACACGAACTGCAGCTGTGAGCTGCTCAGATCGACGCTCTGGCTGGCGGTGGCGGACACGGCGGGGCTGCCGGGCGGCGCGCTGCCGGCCGCCGCCTTGCTCGTGGCCTCCCGGCCACAGCCCTGCAGCGCGCACACGCACAGCACCAGGGTCGCCGCTGCCAGCGACCGTACGAGGGGATGGAAACGCACGCCGATTCCTCGCGAGCGGGAGCTTGGAGTCGCACATCCTGCCCCGCCGCCGGTTACCGCCGCCTTGCAGGGGGATTACCGATTGGAAAGGTGCGGCGCGCGGCCATGAGCGCGCGGCCATGCCGACAGGGCCATGCCGACAGGGCCATGCCGGCAGGGCCATGCGGCTATACGGGCATGGCTATGCGGGCAGCGCTCCGGAGCCCAGGCCGGCGTCCGCCGGCGCGTGAGTGCCGGCCCGCTCGCCCGCGTCGCGGGCGGCCGACGGCGCCGTCGCCGGCGGCAGCAGCATCGAGGCTCGCAGCCCCGGCGCCGCATCCGAGAGCTGCAGATATCCGCCGTGCAGCGTGGCGGTGGCCGACACGATCGCCAGGCCCAGACCGTTCCCCGGCTGGTTACGCGAGCGGTCCATGCGATAGAAGCGCTCGGTCAGCCGCGGAAGCTCCGCGTGCGGCACTCCCGGTCCGTCGTCCTGCACGGTGAGGCTCACACCGCGCGCGCTGGGGCACGCCGACACCCGCACGCTGGCCCCGCGGCCGGCGTACTTGATGGCATTGTCGATGAGGCTCGCCACGGCCGTGGCCAGCAGATCATGGTCGCCGTCGGTACACACCGCCGCGCTACCGACCGCGCTCAGCCGCACGCCGGCTTCCTCGGCCGCGGCATCGTACAGCTCCACCATGTCGCGGCCGATGAGGGAGAGATCGACCTGTGCGAACGAGCGCGTCCGCATGCCCGATTCGGCCTCCGCGATCTGCAGCAGCTTGTTGAACACCACGATCAGATCGTCGATTCCCTCGATCGCCGCACGCGCCGCGGCCGGCAGGTTTCCCTCCCGCTGCAGCGCCTCGTCCAGTCCGGCGCGCACGCGGCTCAGCGGCGTACGCAGGTCGTGCGCGATCGCATTGGATACGTCGCGCACGCCGCTCATGAGCTGCTCGATGCGATCGAGCATGCGATTGATGTCCACGCCCAGGCGCGCGAACTCGTCATCGCCCGAGATCGAGATGCGTCGCTGCAGGTTGCCGGTTTCGATCTCCAGGGCGGTGCGCCGGATGCCGCCGATGCGCTGCTCGATCTGGTAGTGCAACAGCCAGGCGCCGCTCACCACGAGCAGCAGCGACAGGGCTCCCGCCGCCTCCAGCGCGTGCAGCACCAGGTCGCGGATCGAACGCTGCTCGCTCAGATCGCGGCCGATGTAGAGCAGCCCCCCCTGCGGCAGGGGGCGCACGAACAGACGCGCCGAGGATACCCGGCCGTCGCGGATCACCTGGCGATCGAACAGCTGCCCGACGGGCACGCCGGCTTGCGGCCAGCGCGACAGGTTGCCGACCACCGGTTGCCCCGAGGGCGAGGTGACCAGGAAGATCTCGGTATCGCTGTCGATGCCGTCCGTGAGCTCCTGCTGTATCTCGTGCGCCAGGGCGGCCACCGGCCGGTGACCGAAGCTGTCCAGCAGACGGTTGGAGATCGAGACGATCTTGCCGTCGGTGCTGGAATCGAGCACCCCGACGGTGCCGAAGTAGAACACCCCCGAGGTGATCAGGATCAGCGCGGCGAGCAGCGCCCCATTGCCGAGCGCCAGGTGTGCGGCGATGGAGCTGTTCAGGCGCAACTGCGCTCACCGCTGCCGACGCCGTCCGCATCGCCCGCGCCGCGTTCGCTCGCGCCGCGCTCGTTCGCGCTGCGCACGCCCAGCAGGTAGCCCACGCCCCGGATGGTGTGGATCAGCGGCGGGGAAAACCCCTTGTCGATCTTGCCGCGCAGGCGGCTGATCTGCACGTCGATGACGTTGGTCTGAGGATCGAAGTGACAATCCCAGACGGCTTCGAGCAGCATGGTGCGCGTGACCACCTGCCCCTCGTGACGCATCAGATAGGTGAGCAGGCGCAGCTCGCGCGGCTGCAGCAGGATCGGCGCCGCGCCGCGCCGCACCCGGAAGCTGCGCAGATCGACGCTCAGGTCCGCGACCTGCAGGCGCGTGTCGCCGCGGCCGGGACCCGCGCGCCGCAGCAGCGCCTCGACGCGCGCCATCAGCTCCGCGAACGCAAACGGCTTGGAGATGTAGTCGTCTCCTCCGAGCTGCAGACCCTGGACGCGCTCATCGGTGCTGGTGAGGGCGCTGACGATCAGCACCGGAGTGCTCTTGCCGAGCTCGCGCAGGCGCGCGAGGATCGACAGGCCGTCGACTCCGCCGGGCAGCAGGCGGTCGAGGATGATGAGATCCCAATCCTCGTTGACCGCGTCGTGCAGGCCGTCCAGGCCGTTATCGCGATGCACCACGACGTGTCCGGTCTCCTCCAGCCCACGGCAGATGTAGCGCGCGGTGGCCGGGTCGTCCTCGATGACCAGACTTCTCATCGACTCATCGTAACATGGGCTGGCCGTACACCGGCCCGGCCCCCGGGGCCGCAGCTTCTCGAGGACTCAGCTCGAACGGCGGTAGCGAATACGCCGGAAGAGATGCATTTGACGCATCTCCTGCGGCGTATTCGCTGCCACCGCTCGATCGCAGGGCTCTGAAAGCTGCGGAGTGCGGCTCAGTTCAGGCACACGACCAGGCGCGCGTGGTACTTGCGCCATTCGATCGGGATGACGATCGGTCGCGTATTGAGCGGGTAGTCGACGCTGCTGTTGCGCCCATGAACCACGGCCGGCACCGAGATGTTGAACTGATGCCCGAAGTCACGGCGCGCATTGCCCGACAGCGTGTTGGCGATCTCACCGACGAGGTCGCACAGGTTCTCGTGACTCATGTCGGTTTCCTGCATACGCATCAGCATCACGCACAGCATGCTTTTGGGGGCGGTGAAAAACACGATGCCGTCGCGCTTGCCACTGATGCGGATCATGCCGGTGTAGTCGGAGATCTCGGGGGTGCGATTCAACGCCAGATACGGCGTGCCGCACTCGGCGACCTGCTGCACCGTGGTGCCGAAGTAGTTGAGCACGCCCTCGACGAAGACGCTGACTTCCGATTCGGTTTTGCTGACCACGTGACAGTCCGGAGGGGTGCCCCTGAGTCGTGCCGATGACTAGCGATTCACTCGATCAGCTTGCGCAGCGCATTGTTGAGCTGCCGATCGGTGAAGGGCTTGCACAGAAAGCCGCGCGCGCCCTTTTCGATCGCATCGATGGCCGTGAGCTTGTCGGCCAGCGCCGAGATCACCAGGATGAGGATGTCCGGGTCGCGCTCGACCAGGCGCGCAACGCACTCGCCGCCGTCCATCTCCGGCATCGTCAGGTCCATCGTGACGATCGTGGGCCGCAGGCGCTCGTGCATCTCCAGCGCCTCGAGGCCGTTGCGCGCGGCGCCGACGAACTGGATGTCCGGCAGATCCTGCACGCGCTCGATGCGGCGCCGGATGACGTTCGAGTCGTCCACGACCATGAGTCGATGTACGAAGGGCTCGCTCATGCTCAGGCGGCCGTCGAGGCGCTCAGCGAGGCGGCGCGCGGCAGCAGCACGCGGAAGCGGGTATACCTGCCTGCGGAGGTCGACACACCGATGCGGCCACCGTGCTCGCGCACCAGATTGCTCACCGCATCCAGACCCACGCCGCGACCGGCGTGCTCGGAGACCTCCTCGGAGGTGGAGAAGCCCGCCTGGAAGATCAGGCGGTACACGGCCGCGCGGTCCAGCGTCACGGCCTGCTGTGGACTGATCATGTCGAGACGCAGCGCCCTGTCCACGATCTGCTCGTAGCTCAGGCCATGGCCATCGTCCTCGACGGTCAGCATGTACTCGTCCGCGCCGTCGGCGCCGAAGCTGATCTGCACGGTGCCTTCGGCGGGCTTGCCGGCCCGCACACGCTGCTCGACGGGCTCGATGCCATGCGCGACGGAGTTGCGGATCATCTGGATGCAGATGTCCTTGATCATCGCGGCGTAGTGCGTCGGCACCTCTTCCAGCCCGCGTGTCACGAGCCGCACGGCGCGCCCCTGGGCGCGGCCGACCTCCTGAGTGAGATTGCCCAGCAACTCCACCAGGGGGTTGGGGCGCGCGCGTGCGCCGGCCGCTGCGCCCGCGCCGCGCGCGCCGGCCCTGCCGGCCCCGCCGGTGCCGCCGGTGCCGCCCGTGCCGCCGGCCATGCCCGACGCGCCAGCCGCACTAGCCGCACCGCCCGCGCCGCCGGCCGCCGCGGCGGCGCTCTCGCCGAGCACCGTGGTATCGCCGTGCGACTCCTCATCCTCGGCGCCGTCCTCCTCGCCCGCGCCCGAACGGCCCAGCGAGCGCAGCGCGGCCACCCGTTCCTGCATGGAGCGGATCTGCGCGAGGTGATTGATCAGCTCATCCAGTCGCACGACCACCGGCAGGAAATCGTTGCCGCTGAGCTGGTTGCGGCCACGAAGCGCGGACAGCGAGTTCTCGATGGCGTGGATGCGCTGCACGAAGCTGCCGAGCGACAGCGCCGCGGCCTCTCCCTTGACCGCGTGCAGCTCGCGGAATACGCCGTTGAGCTTCTTGCGCAGATCCTCCTGCTCGATCCCCGAGCCGGTCAGTACGGCGTTGCTCTTGCGCAGCGCCACGTCGGCCGAGGCCAGGAAGCCGCGCAGCGGGTGCTCGTTCAGGCGCAGCAGCTGCAGCTGCAGCGTCGCCTGCGAGTCACTCTCCGCCTTGACCGTCTCGAGCTCGCGGGCGAGCAGCACGCGATCGGTCACGTCGGCGACCACTCCGAGAAGGTAGTCGCCGGCCGCGTCCGCCGCGCGCACGCGGCGGAACGAGAAGGCCAGGTAGCGCACGTCCTTGCCGCCGCGTGGATTGGAGAACACGACTTCGATCTCGCTGAGCGGGTTGACCGACTCGATCAGCTCCTCGTTCACCTTGTCCTTCCACAGCAGGCCGAGGTACTTGAGCGCGGCCGTGACGGTCTTGGCGTCCACCAGGGGCTTGAGCACCTGCTCGAAGTGCAGCCCGGCGGGCGCGGCGATGCGCAGCAGCTCGCGCAGCGAGTGCGAGAAGGTCTGGCCAAGATGCATGTCGCGGTCCACCAGGAACAGCCCCTCGCGCACCGTATCGAGGATGTTGGCCACCTGGCGCTGCGCGGCGGAGGCGGCGCGCGCTGCCTGGCGCGAGCGCCAGGCGTAGTAGAGCATCAGGCCCAGCAGCAGCGCGGCGACCGTGGCGCCGCCGAGCAGCAGTCCGCGCAGCCGCAGCCCCGCGTCATCCACCGCCTCGCGCAGCACCGCGCCCAGCCGCGCGCTGTCCCGACCCATGAGCTGCAGGTTCTGCGTCTGGGTGGCCAGCAGATCGTCCACCGCCGCCTTCATGCGCCGGCCCGGCGCCGACAGCTCCGATCCGGCGGGAGTGTCGGTGTACAGTTCCACGCCGCGGCGACTCTGGATCGTGCTCAGGCGCCGCTCGAGTGTCTGCCAGCGGGTCGTGACCGCATTCAACCCCTGACGGATGTCCGGGTCGCCCGCCAGGCGGGCTTCCTCGAGCTGCCCGCGCAGCGCTTGGAAGGTCTGGGAAGTGCCGTCGCTCAGCTCGCGCAGGTTGCGGACCGAACCTCCCACGTAGGTGGTGGTCTCGAGGCCGCGCTGGATGAGCGTCAGCTCGGCGTTGATGAGCTGCGGCTGATCGGCGAGCTGCGACACCAGCTGCAGCGCCGAGGAGGCGGACTGCAGCCGGTCCGCGCCGCGCATGCCGAGCACCACCAGCACGGCCAGTATCGCCGCGAACAGCAGCGTCGCGGCGAGCTGCAGCCACTGATCCGTCCGGGAGAGGGTGGCGCCGGGCGTACGCGCGGAACTGTTCACGTCGATGGGATCCGGTTGCGCAGGCGGATCAGTTCGGCTCGAACCGCAACCGTATGCGTGCGCGGACCGGCTCGCCGCCGACCAGCTGACTGGTGTCGTAGTGTCCGCTGCCGACCGCCTGCATCGCCGTCTGATCGAACACGCCGCGCGGGCTCGCCGACACCACACTCATGTCGCTGGCCGTCCCATCGGGCGAGAGCGTGAACTCCACGACCACATCGCCCGCGACGTTGGTGTTGGGCGGATAGGTCACGTCGAGCGGGTGGATCGGACGGGCCGCGATGTAGGCCGGAGCATGCGGCGCCGGCGCCTGCACGGTCGGGGCGGGCGGCGGCGGGGCCGCAGCCTCGGCAGCCGCCTTGGCGGCCGCGGCGGCCGCGGCGCTGCGCCTGCCGGCGGCGGCGATGGCGGCCTGCAGCGTGTGGCGCGCGGCGGCCAGCTGCGTGGAGCTGCCGCCAAGATCGGCGGCGGCGCCGAGGAAGCGCTGCGCGGCGTCGAACTGGCCAGCCTGTGTGGCCTGCCCACCGCGCTCGATGAGCGCCTTCTGCACATCGTGCAGAGCCGCGAGCGTCGTGGGGTGGTTGCGCGCGAGCGTGCGCATCGCCGCGAGCCGTGCGCGCGCGTTGTCCTCGGCGGGTTGCAGCAGGTTGCCGGCGGCGATGGCGGCGCGCACCTGCGTGGCCATGCCGGCCAGCTGCAGGTCGAGGCCGCGGGCGTCCACGCCGCGGCGCAGCTGCGCGAGCACGGCCGGGTCGGCGCCCATCGCGGTCAGCTGCGCGACCAGATCGTTCGCGGCTTTCAGATCCCCGCTGGCGAGTGCCTGCTGCGCGCGCTGCTCGAGCCACTTGGGGCGCGCCGCGCTGATGCCGGCCGACAGCTCGCGCAAGGCATCGGCGCCGACGCCCGCATCCTTGAACAGGCCCACCAGCCGCGTGGCGTCGTCCAGCCTGCCGCTGGCCAGATCGGCCTGAATGCGCGCCCTGCCGAGCACGAACAGGCGGCGCACCCCGTCGAGCGCCTCGTCGTTGTCGGGATCCTGGCTGAGCACCTGCGCGTACAGCTCCAGCGCGCTGTCGCCGCGCGGCTCACCGTCGGGACGCGGCAGCAGCAGCCGCTGATCGCGAAACGCCACGCGCGCCGCCGACAACAGCTCGAGCACGCTCTGCGGCTTGGCCGCCGGCAGGGCGGGAGCGGTCTGCGCGGCCGGCGCGGTCTGAGAGCTGCCGGCGGCATTGCCCGGCGCGGGCGCGGTGCCGGACGTCTGACCCGCACCGGCGGCGGTGCCTGCGGAAGCCTCACTGTTGCGATCAGAGCTGGCCGCAGCGGGTGCCGTGCGACTCGCGGCCAGCGGGCGGTGCATCAGCCACCAGGCGCCGGCGCCCAGCGCCACGCACACCCCGGCCACGGCGAGCCAGCGCAGCGCCGAACCGCCGTGCGGCGCGGTCCGGCCGCTGCGGCCGGCAGCCGCGTGCTCCGGCGCCTCGTTCTGCGACTCGGTCAGCAGGCGCGCCTCGGCGGCACCCAGCAGCTCCGGCAGTCGTGCCGGCGCATCCTGGCGCGGCACGACCGCGACGGCGGCACCACGCGCGATCGCGCCGCTCCATTCCTGTGGGCGTGAGCTGATCAGGATGAGCGGGCAACGGTGAAACTGCAGCTCCATGCGTGCGACGGCCCCGCGCGCATCGGGCAGCGCGTCGGCGTCGACGACGCCGATCCAGCGCGCGGCGCTCACGCTGGCGGCGATGTCGCCCGGCTTGTCCACCGAGTGGCTGCGGTAACGCTCACCGAGCACCGGTCCGAGCTCGATCAGCAGGGCGTCGTCGCTGCAGACGACCACCACATCGATCCGCTCGGAGCGCGCATTGCGGACGGCACTTCGGGCCTCGGTGCCGGATGCTTGCTCGCGGGCCAGCGGCCTCATTTCCCCTCGTCCTCCGCAGCGCTCCCAAACGAGGACTGTGGTATCTGCGCCGACCACCCGCAGTGGATCGGATCACAGTTCGCCTTTCTGGCCTTGGTGTCGTGAGGGGGGCTTCGGAGGTTTGAGGTCCCGTTCACATAATTGGGCTGAAGCGCGCAATTGCCGCCTCCGGCGCCCTGCCGGATAATGAACCGCAGGGGCATTTCTCGTCTGGCCGCTCGGCCGGGATGTGGTCATGAGGCGACTGATGGTAGTGGTCAGCTAGTGCGCGCGGCGGAAATTGCCCGTCGCGATGTTGCTCGCTGCCAACACGCCCGCGGTCGCCGAGGACTGTGCCACACGGCACCCGCTCTGGTCCTGCTCGCCGGCCTGCTCCTGCCCGTCGGCCTGCTCTGTCGGGGCGGGGTGGCACGCGCCGCGGTCCCCCTCCCCAGCGCCACGCAGGCGCCGCCCCTGGCGGAAGTGGAGGTGGTCGGGGATCAGCCCGGACCTTCGCTCTGGAAGATCAGCCGAGGCGATCATGTGCTGTGGGTGCTCGGTACGCTCGACAACGTACCCAAACGCATGAAGTGGCACCCCCGCGCGGTCGAATCGGCGCTCAACCGCTCCCAGGCGCTGTTGCCCAGCGTGCCGGCGGTATCCGCGCGCATCGGTCCGTTCCTGTGGATTCGGCTGTATGCGCAATGGCGCGGCATGCAGCGCGACCCGGATCGCACGCAGCTGCGCGACTGGCTGCCGGCGCCGCTGTATGCGCGCTTCGAGGCGCTCAAGGCCCGTTACGACCCCGATGATGCGCGCATCGAGCAGCTGCGCCCGCCGTTCGCGGCGTTGCGTCTGTACCGTCGCGCCCTGGACACCGTGGGTCTGACGCGCACCAACGAGATCGAGCACACGGTGCTCGCCATGGCCGAGCGGCGCGGCGTGCCCGTCGAGCGCGCGCGACTGCGCGTGGCGGACCCGCTCGGCACGCTCAAGCAGGTGCGGGCCCTCTCACCGGCCGCGGAGGTCGACTGTCTGGCCGCCACGATGCAGCGTCTGGAGACCGATCTGCCGCTGATGCAGCAGCGCGCGCGCGACTGGGCCGTCGGCGATGTCGCGGCACTGCGCGCGCTGCCCTATCCGGACCAGCTCGAGGCCTGCGCCAGCGATCTGTCGGTCGCCCCGGACGTCGCGGCGCTGGTGGCCGGCGTCTCGCAGGCGTGGGTCAGCGCCGCGGACGGGCTGCTCAGGCAGCGTCGCGTCAGCTTTGCCACACTGCCGATCTATCAGCTGCTCGCGGCCGGTGGGCCTCTGGCGCACTTTCGCGCCGAGGGCTACCGCGTCGACGGCCCCGGCTGACCCCCGGCCACGTCAGACCGCCTCAGCGCCGCGTCAGCGGCGCTTCAACGTCGCTTCAACGCGAGCGAGACCTTCAACATCGTGGCCTTGTAGCGGACCGCGGCTTCGGAGCGATGCAGCTGTCGCGCGATCTGAGCCACCGCCTGGCGACCGGCTGACTTGCGCAGGTACCGGACGTCGGCGGCACTCCACAGGATTCTCTTGCGTGCTTTCTTCTTTCGGGCTCGCGCCATCGGCATTTCCTTTATGCAGGCTTATTGGTGAACGTGCAACGTGTTGTTATGGGGAAGACACTTCCCATCATAGCATTGTTTGATAGTTTGTCATTGTTTGTTAGGCGATAGCATGATGGGGCAGGATCCGGGCCGGTGGTTTGTTCGGCAGTAGGGTGCGTGTAGGAATGCGCGCGCCGCTGCGCGCCGATGCGCTGCGCGAGCCGCGCCACGCATGCGCCCCGGCGCATGATTGACGTCGCAGGATCAGTGAGCTAAGTTGCGCGCAGACTAGGGGAGTCCCGCCGAGGGACTGAGAGGTCATTGGGCGCACTGCGCAGCATGACGACCCTTCGAACCTGATCCAGTTGATGCTGGCGTAGGAAAGTTCACTCCCGGGGACTTCCTTCGACAGCGGCAGCGAACAGCACGTGCACCGCCCGCAGGAGGGACCCATGAACGCCGTTGCCCTGGCCGTTGCGACCGAGCCGCTCCCCGCGTCGCGCAAGATCCATCAGTCGGGCACCCTGTACCCGGAGGTGCGCGTGCCGATGCGGCAGATCGAGCTGCATCCCACGGCGCACGAGCCGCCGCTGAGTGTCTACGACTCTTCCGGTCCGTACACCGATCCCGAGGCGCGCATCGACATCGAGCGCGGCCTGCCGCGCGTGCGCGAGCCGTGGATCGAGGCGCGCGGCGACACCGAGCGTTACCCGGGCCGGGCCGTGCGCCGCGCGCGCGCCGGCGGCGCGGTCACACAGCTGGCCTACGCCCGTGCGGGGATCATCACCCCGGAGATGGAATTCATCGCCATCCGCGAGAACTGCGGACGCGAGCTGCAGCGCGCGGCCGGCGCGCGCGACGGGCAGAGCTGGGGAGCGCATCTGCCAGAGCTCGTCACTCCCGAATTCGTGCGCGATGAGGTGGCGGCGGGCCGCGCCATCATCCCGGCGAACATCAATCACCCCGAGAGCGAGCCGATGATCATCGGGCGCAACTTCCTCGTGAAGATCAACGCCAACATCGGCAACTCCGCGGTCAGCTCCTCGATGGCGCAGGAGGTCGACAAGCTGGTGTGGGCGATCCGCTGGGGAGCCGACACGGTGATGGATCTGTCCACCGGACACGATATCCACGACATCCGCGAGTGGATCGTGCGCAACGCGCCGGTGCCGATCGGTACCGTGCCGATCTATCAGGCGCTCGAGAAGGTCGGCGGCATCGCCGAGGAGCTCAGCTGGGAGGTGTTCCGCGACACGCTGATCGAGCAGGCCGAGCAGGGCGTCGACTACTTCACCATTCATGCGGGCGTACGGCTCGCCTACGTGCCGCTGACCGCCGGCCGTGTCACCGGCATCGTCTCGCGCGGCGGCTCGATCATGGCGAAGTGGTGCCTGGCGCACCATCGCGAGAGCTTTCTGTACGAGCGCTTCGAGCAGATCTGCGAAATCTGTCGCGCCTACGACGTGAGCTTCTCGCTCGGCGACGGGCTGCGGCCCGGCTCGATCGCCGACGCCAACGATGCGGCGCAGTTCGCCGAGCTCGAGACGCTCGGGGAGCTCACGCGCATCGCCTGGCGGCACGACTGCCAGGTGATGATCGAGGGTCCCGGTCACGTGCCGATGCACAAGATCAAGGAGAACATGGACCGCCAGCTCAGCGCCTGCCACGAGGCGCCGTTCTACACGCTCGGGCCGCTCACCACCGACATCGCTCCCGGCTACGATCACATCACCTCGGCGATCGGCGCGGCCATGATCGGCTGGTTCGGAACTGCGATGCTGTGCTATGTCACCCCCAAGGAGCATCTGGGGCTGCCCGACCGCGACGACGTCAAGGCCGGGGTCATCGCCTACAAGATCGCCGCGCACGCGGCCGATCTGGCCAAGGGGCATCCGACGGCGCGCGCGCGCGACGACGCCCTGTCCCGCGCGCGCTTCGATTTTCGCTGGGCGGACCAGTTCAACCTGTCGCTCGATCCGGATACGGCGCGCTCGTTCCACGACCAGACCATGCCGCGGGAAGCGCACAAGCTCGCGCACTTCTGCTCGATGTGCGGGCCGAAATTCTGCTCGATGAAGATCTCGCACGAGCTGGCCGCCACGGCGCGCGCGCAGCGTGAGCAGGAACGCGATGCGGGCATGCGCGAGATGGCGCAGCGCTTCCGCGCGGGCGGCGAGCTGTACGTGCCGGCCACGGGGAGCGACGCCGATTGAGGCGCGGCGCGCACGATGAGCGCACACCCGTGCAGGTAACCATCCTCGGCGGCGGCATCGCCGGGCTGTGCTGCGGCGTCGAGCTCGCCGGCCGCGGTGTGCCCGTGCGGCTGCTCGAGCGCGGCGCAGCGCCCAGCGGCTCGCAGGGCTGCTCATGGTGCGCGGGCGGGATGCTGGCGCCGTGGTGCGAGCTCGCCGACGCCGGCGAGCCGCTGATTGCGCAACTCGGACTGGAAGGCCTGGCGTGGTGGCGCACCCACTATCCGCAGCTGCGCAGCGAGGGCACGCTGGTGGTGGCGGCCGCGCGCGATCACGCCGAGCTCGAGCGCTTCGCGCACGCCACGCGGCACTATCGCCGACTCGAGCGCGCCGAGATCGGCGCGCTCGAACCGCAGCTCGCGGAACGCTTCGAGCGCGCGCTGTACCTGCCCGAGGAGGCGCACCTGGATCCGCGGCGCGCGCTGGCGTTTCTGTCGGAGCGGCTCGCGGCATTGGGCGGGGAGCTGCGCTGCGGTGTCGATGCCGACGGGTGCGAGCCCGGCGTGCGGCCCGGCCGGGCGGTGCTCGACTGCCGTGGCCTCGCGGCGCGCACGGCGTTGCCACAGCTGCGCGGCGTGCGCGGCGAGATGCTGCTGCTGCAATCCAGCGAGCTGCAGCTGCGCCGCCCGGTGCGGCTGCTGCATCCGCGCCTGCCGGTGTACATCGTGCCGCGCGGGCAGGGCATCTACATGGTGGGCGCCACCTCGATCGAGAGCGACGACGCCGGCGCCGTGACCGCACGCTCGGCGCTCGAGCTGCTCAGCGCCGCCTACGCGCTGCATCCGGCCTTCGGCGCGGCGCGCATCCTCGAGCTCGGCGCACAGGTGCGACCGGCGTTTCCCGACAATCTGCCGCAGCTTCGCCGCGCCGGCGGCGTGCTGCACGTCAACGGACTGTACCGTCACGGCTTCCTGCTCGCACCGGCGCTGGCGCGCTACGCGGCCGACGCGCTGCTGCACGGCCGCCTCCACCCGGAGCTCATGCATGAGGATCAGGCTGAACGGCGCCTGGCGTGAGCTGCATGAGGCCGCCCCGGCGTCGGCCCACGGCCTCAGCCCGAGCCTCGCCGCGGTGCTCGAACAGCTCGGCTACGGGCACCTGCAGGTCGCCACCGCAGTGAACGGCGAGTTCGTGCCCGCGTGCTCGCGCGCCGCCGTGTGGGTGCGCGAAGGGGACCGTATCGAGGTGCTCGCACCGATGCAGGGCGGCTAGCCGACGATGTCAGCGCCAGCGCCGCCGACGTCAACGTCAACGCCGACGTCAACGTCAACGTCAACGCCGACGTCAACGTCAACGCCGGCGCCGGCTCCGACGCCGACGCCATCGGACACGCTGCGTGTGTACGACCTGGAGCTGCCCTCACGGTTGCTGCTGGGAACGGCACGCTATCCCTCCCCGGCGATCCTCGAGCAATCGGTGCGTGCCGCGCAGGCCGCGGTCGTGACCGTCGCCCTGCGACGCGAGGCGAGCGCCGAGCGCGCCGGT
>DATJSD010000016.1:0-12189 GCA_035504335.1 Steroidobacteraceae bacterium
CTGCAGCGGCCGTGGCGCTCCTGCGCCCGCTTCAGCCCGTCAGCAGCGGCTCCACGTCGCTCAGGCGCGCCAGTGCCACCAGCGCCTGCGGCGGGCGCGCGTAGCGCAGCCGCTTGCCGGCCGCACGCGCGCTGGCCAGCCAGTCGATCAGCAGCGCCAGCCCCGCGCTGTCGACGGCGGGCACCGCCTCCAGATCCAGCGTCAGCTCGTCCGCCGCCGCAGCGATCAGCCGCAGACCCAGGCCACGCAGCCGCGGAACGCTCGCAAACTGCAGCGGCGCCTGCAGCCGGTAGCTGCCGGCAGCCGCGGCGACGAACGCCTCGCCGGCCTCCCCGCCCTCGCGGTCCCCGCCGGCGCCCGGCGGCCGCGGATCGCCCGCGCCCGACATCAGGAGCCCGTGGTGCGCCTGATCGCCGCCGGAGTCTCGCCGTGCTCGAGCCGCGCGATCACCGCATCGAGGCCCTCGCGCTCGATCTGCTCGCTGAAGTCCTCCTGAAAGCTCTTGTCGTAGCTGATGCCCTCGACCACGACGTCCCACACCTTCCAGCCCGCGGGGGTCTGGTGCAGGCTGTAATTCACGTCCACGGTCGAGCCGTCGCTCTTGCGCACGCGCGTGTCGATGGTGGGATAGGGGTTATTGGCCGGCCCGCGATACGGCAGCACCTGCATGCTGTTGGCGGTGAAGTCCAGCAGCGCGCTGCCGTAGTTGTTGAGCAGCGAGTTGTAGAAAGCGGTGACGAAGCGCTGGCGCTGGTCGGCACTCGCCGTGCGCCAGGCGCGCCCGAGCACCAGGCGGGCGGCGAACTCGCTGTCGAAGTGCGGCAGTATCAGCCGATCCACCAGTGCGCGCAGCTTGGCCGGATCCTGCCGGTACTGGTCGCGGTGCGCATCCAGCTCCTGCAGCAGGCTGGTCGAGGCGGTCTTCACCAGCTGGTACGGGCTGCTCGCGTCCACCTCGCCGCCGCCGGCCTGCGCGGTGGTCGCCACGCTCAGCGTATGCGCCGCGGCCGCGGAGACTGCCGCGGCGGTCGACCATGCCGCCCCGGCGGGGGCGCCCGTCAGACCCGCCAGTAGGATCACCCCGGCGGACAGTGCCGCCGCGCTGGTCAGAGATGTCGCTCGCATACTCACCTCCCTCGTCCTGCCCTCACTTGCCGCCGGCCTTGCCGGTCCCGCCCGAGCCGCCGCCATGGCTGCCGCTGCCACCGCTACTGCTGCCGCTGCTGCCGCTGCTGCTGCCGCCGCCGCTGCTGCTGCCGCCGCCGCTGCTGCTGCTGCCGCCGCCGCTGCTGGCGGAGCTGGCGAACAGCTTGTTGACGATGTTCTCGAGCACCAGCGCCGACTGGGTGAAGGCGATCTGGCTGCCCATGTGCAGATACTGTTCGGAAGCGCCCGCCGTGATCGCGACGTAGTTGGCGCCCAGCAGGCCTGCGGTCTGGATGGCCGCGTTGCTGTCGTCGGGGATCTGCGAGTAGCGCCGATCGATCCCCATGACCACCCGCGCGCGGTAGTCGGTGGGGTCGATACCGATGGAGTCGACCTGCCCGATACGTACTCCCGCCATGCTCACCGGCGCACCCACCTTCAGCCCGCCGACGTCGTCGAATTCGGCGCTGACAGTGTAGCTGGGCGCGCCGCCGCCCAGTTGTAGGCCGCTGCCCGGCAATTGCGTAGTCAGAAACACCAGCGCCGCAAAGCCCAGCAGCGCGAACAGTCCGGTACCGACCTCCACCGAGTAGTTGGCTCGCGCCATGGTCTCCTACCTCTGCGTTACGATTGCAGGAACACCGCCGTCAACACGTAGTCGAACAACAGGATCAGCACCGCGGAGTTCACCACGGTGCGTGTGGTCGCGAGCCCCACTCCCTCGGCCGTGGGCTCGGCGTGATAGCCCTCGTAGACGGCGATGAGGCTGCAGAGGGCGCCGAACACCAGGCTCTTGACGATCCCCTCGTAGACATCGTGTATGCCGACGGCGTCCTGCATCTGCGACCAGAATGTACCCGGCTCGGCGCGCATCATGCCGACCCCGATCAGCTCGGTGCCATAGATGCCGATGACGTCGAAGATCGCCACCAGCAGCGGCATGGCGATGAGGCCGCCCAGAAAGCGCGGCGCAACCACGTGTCGCACCGGGTCCACGGCCATCATGTCCATGGCCGCCAGCTGATCGGTGGCGCCCATCAGGCCGATCTCCGAGGCGAGCGCGGTGCCCGCGCGGCCGGCGAACAGCAGCGCCGTGATCACCGGTCCGAGCTCCTTGATCAGCGCGAGCGCACTGGCCTCCCCGAGCGCCGAGGTCGAGCCGAAACGCTGCAACAGATCGAACAGCTGCAGTCCTAGCACCATGCCGATGAACAGCGCGCTCAGCATGATGATGACCAGCGAGCGGGCGCCGCTGTTGTAGATCTGGCGCGCGAGCGCACGCGGGCGCGCGCACGCCAGCACGCACTGCCCGAGCACGCGCAGCAGGAACAGCGTCACGGCGCCGGACTTGCGCACCGCCGCCACCACGCGCAACGGGCGCGCTGGCATCGGGGCCGTCACCGCGGCGGACGCTCCAGCAGCTGCTGGAAATAATCGGGCGCCGGATAATGAAACGGCACCGGTCCGTCGGGACTGCCGCTCATGAACTGGCGCACGACCTCACGGCTCTCGGCCGCCAGCTGCGCCGGCTCGCCCTCGGCCACCACCGTGCCGCCCGACAGCAGGTAGCTGTAGTCGGCGATGGCGCCGATCTCGTGCACGTCGTGAGATACCACGATGCTGGTGATGCCGAGCGTGCGGTTGAGCGAGCCGATGAGCCGGCCGATCACCCCCATGGAGATCGGATCCAGACCGACGAACGGCTCGTCGTACAGCAGCAGCTCCGGGTCCATGACGATGGCGCGCGCCAGCGCCACGCGCCGCGCCATGCCGCCGGAGAGCTCCGCGGGCATGAGCGCCGCGGCGCCGCGCAGCCCCACGGCCTGCAGCTTCATCAGCACCAGCTCGCGCAGCACCGGCTCGGGCAGCCTGGCGTGCTCGCGCACCGGGAAGGCGACGTTCTCGAACACCGACAGGTCGGTCAGCAGGGCGCCGTTCTGGAACAGCAGCCCGATACGCCCGCGCAGCGCGTAGAGCTGCTCGCGCTGCAGTGTGGCGACGTCCTCGCCGAACACGCGCACCCGGCCGGCGCCGGGCGCGTGCTCACCCATGATGAGCCGCAGCAGCGTGGTCTTGCCGGTGCCGCTCGGCCCCATCACCGCGGTGATCTTCCCGCGCCCGACGCGCACGTTCAGCCCGCGAAAGATGCTGTGCCCGCCGATCGCGTAGTGCAGATCCTGCACCTCGACCACGGTGTCCGGCGTGGACCGCCGCGCGTCGGAGCTCACCATGCCGCGCGGCAGGCCGGCCGTGCAGCGCAGCCGCCGCTCAGGCCGCCTGCTGCTCCATGCCGGGCTGGAAGCCACCGCTGCGCGCCAGGCCGTTGAGACGTGCCCACTTGTGAAACTCCTTCTGGCCCGCGGCGAAATTCGCCGGCTTACCTCCCCAGGCGGCGAGCGCCGCGTCCTGCAATGCCCGCCCGTAGCTGAAGGATAGCTGCCAGGGCAGCCCCTTGCTGCGATTCATGAGCGAGAGGTGCTCGGTGGCCTCGGCCGGGCTCTGTCCGCCCGACAGGAAGGCAATGCCCGGCACGGCGGCGGGCACGTGACGCTTCAGACAGCGCAGCGTCGCGGCCGCCACCTGCTCGGGCGGCGCGCGCGTCGGACATTTCTTGCCGGAGATCACCATGTTCGGCTTGAGGATCATGCCCTCGAGGTACACGCGCTGTGCGGCCAGCTGCGCAAACACCGCGCCGAGCACCGCGTCGGTCACCTGCTCGCAGCGCTCCAGGGTATGCGCTCCATCCATCAGCACCTCCGGCTCGACGATCGGCACGATGTTCTGTTCCTGGCAGAGCGCCGCATAGCGCGCCAGCGCGTGTGCGTTCGCCTCGATGGCGTAGCTCGTGGGGATGCCCTCGCCGATGTCGATCACCGCGCGCCACTTGGCAAAGCGCGCACCCAGGCGGTAGTACTCGATGAGCCGCTCGCGCAATCCATCGAGCCCCTCGGTGATGGTCTCGCCGGCGAACTGCGCCAGGGGCTTGGCGCCGGCGTCGACCTTGATGCCCGGCACGATGCCCAGCTGGGAGAGGTACTGCGCAAAGGGCACGCCGTCGCGCGTCTTCTGGCGGATGGTCTCATCGAACAGGATGACACCACTGATCCACTGGGAAATTCCGGCGGTGGTGAACAGCAGCTCCCGATAGGTACGCCGGTGCTCCTCCGTCGAGTCGAGCTGGATCTTGTCGAAACGCTTCTTGATGGTGCCGGTGCTCTCGTCGGCGGCGAGGAGCCCCTTGTCCTTCGCCACCATGGCGGCGGCGACGGCTTCGAGATCGCTGCGATTCATGGGCCTGGATCCTCCGACAGTGGTGGGGAACGCAAAGTCGACCGGACGGCGACGGCGGCAAGGATAGCAAAGCTGCCCGGGCGCCAGGCTGTGTGCACCGCGTGCGCGCGTGTACCCCCGGCCGGCGCTGTGCCACGCCTCCCGCGAGTGTCCGCCGGCAGTCTTTTCTTCGCGACTATATGGCACTAAACTAGTCCTAGTTTGAGGGAAGCCGTATGCTGCGAATCAGCAAATTGACCGACTATGCGACCCTGATCCTCGCCCAGCTGGCGAGCCATCCGGTGCGACGCTGCACCGCTGCGCAGATCGCCGCGCAGACCGGGCTGGCCACCCCCACGGTCTCCAAGCTGCTGAAGCAGCTGCATCGCCGGGGGCTGGTGGAGTCGACCCGCGGCCTGCACGGCGGCTATCTGCTGGCGCGTCCCGCCGCCGAGATCAGCGCGGCGAACATCATCGACGCCCTGGAAGGCCCGGTCGCCCTGACCGAGTGCGCCGGGCACGCGAGCCATTGCTGCATCGAATCCACCTGCCTGGTGGGGCGCGCCTGGCAGCGCGTGACGCAGGCGATTCGCCGCTCGCTGCAGGAGATCACCCTGCAGGAACTGGCCGGCCTGGGCGGCGCCGCCGGCGCGGGCGCGCCCTCGGCGCTCGACCGCGGCTTCCCCATGGCGCTGGCCGGCATGCCGCCGCGCGGCGTGCGGCGAGAGCCGCTGTGAGGGCGGCGGCACCCAAGGAGCACGTATCCCGATGAGCAATCCCACGACCAGCACTGCGCCGAAGAGCAGCGCCGCGGGCGGCGAAGACCTGGCTGCTCTGGTCGGCCGCAGCTACCGACATGGCTTCGTCACCGACATCGAAGCCGATACCGTGGCACCCGGCCTGGACGAGGAGGTCGTGCGGCTCATCTCGCGCAAGAAGCGCGAGCCGCAGTTCCTGCTCGACTGGCGGCTGCGCGCGCTCGCGCACTGGCGCACGCAACGCGAGCCGCACTGGGCGCAGCTGCGCTACGGTCCGATCGACTACCACGCCATCTCCTACTACTCCGCACCGCGGCAGAACGCCAACGCGCCCAAGAGCCTGGCCGAGGTGGACCCGAAGCTGCTCGCCACCTACGACAAGCTCGGCGTGCCGCTGCACGAGCGCGCGCGCCTGGCCGGTGTCGCGGTCGACGCGGTGTTCGACAGCGTCTCGGTGGCGACCACCTTCAAGGAGCGCCTGGCCGCCGCCGGGGTGATCTTCTGTCCGTTCTCGGAAGCGGTGCAGAAGCATCCGCAGCTGGTGGAGCGCTATCTCGGCTCGGTCGTGCCGTATACCGACAACTTCTACGCGACGCTCAACTCCGCGGTGTTCTCCGACGGCTCGTTCGTGTACGTGCCTCCAGGGGTGCGCTGCCCGATGGAGCTGTCGACCTACTTTCGCATCAACGCCGCCAAGACCGGACAATTCGAGCGCACGCTGATCATCGCGGACGAGGGCGCGTACGTGAGCTACCTGGAAGGTTGCACCGCCCCGATGCGCGACGAGAACCAGCTGCACGCCGCGGTGGTGGAGCTGGTGGCGCTCGCCGATGCGCGGATCAAGTATTCCACGGTGCAGAACTGGTACCCCGGCGACGAGCAGGGCCGCGGCGGCATCTACAACTTCGTCACCAAGCGCGGCGAGTGCCGCGGGCGCAACGCGCACATCTCCTGGACGCAGGTCGAGACCGGCTCGGCGATCACCTGGAAATACCCGAGCTGCATCCTGCGCGGCGAGGGCTCGATCGGCGAGTTCTACTCGGTCGCCACCACCAATCACTTTCAGCAGGCCGACACCGGTACGAAGATGGTGCACATCGGCGCCGGCACGCGCAGCACCGTCATCTCCAAGGGCATCTCGGCGGGCCACGGGCAGAACACCTACCGCGGGCTGGTCAAGGTGATGCCGAGCGCGCTCGGGGCGCGCAACTTCACCCAGTGCGACTCGCTGCTGATGGGCAAGCACTGCGGGGCACACACCTTCCCGTACATCGAGGCGCGCAATCCCAGCGCCACCGTGGAGCACGAGGCGAGCACCTCGCGCATCAGCGAGGAGCAGCTGTTCTACTGCCTGCAGCGCGGCATCGACCCCGAAGACGCGGTCAACATGATCGTCAGCGGCTTCTGCCGCGCGGTATTCAAGGAGCTGCCGATGGAGTTCGCCGTCGAGGCGCAGAATCTGCTGGCCGTGAGCCTCGAGGGAGCGGTCGGATGAGCTCCGCCGACGTCGCGCTGCTGCAGGTTCGTGACCTGCACGTCAGGGTCGGCGAGCAGCCGGTGCTGCGTGGGGTGTCGCTGACGGTGCGGGCGGGCGAGGTGCACGCCATCATGGGGCCGAACGGCTCGGGCAAGAGCACGCTCGCACACGTGCTCGCCGGCCGTCCCGGCTACGACATCGTCTCGGGCAGCGCGAGCTTCGAGGGCCGCGACCTGTTCGCCCTCGAGCCCGAGGAGCGCGCGCGCGCCGGTCTGTTCCTCGGCTTCCAGTATCCGGTCGAGATCCCCGGCGTCAACAACGCCTACCTGCTCAAGGCGGCGGCCAACGCCGCGCGCCGCGCGCGCGGGCTGCCCGAGCTCGACGCCTTCGAGTTCCTCGCCCTGGTCAGGACGCGCATGAGCCACATGCAGATCGACGAGAGCTTCCTGTCGCGCGGGGTGAATGAAGGCTTCTCCGGCGGGGAGAAGAAGCGCAACGAGATCCTGCAGCTGCTGGTGCTCGAGCCGAAGCTGGCGCTGCTCGACGAGACCGACTCGGGCCTGGACATCGATGCGCTGAAGCTGGTGGCGCGGGGCGTGAACTCCATGCGCGCCCCCGAACGCGCCATCGTTCTGGTGACGCACTACCAACGCCTGCTCGATCACGTCGTGCCCGACTACGTGCACGTGCTGGCGCGCGGCCGCATTGCCCTCAGCGGCGATCGCACGCTCGCGCTCGAACTCGAGCGCCGCGGCTATGACTGGGTCGTCGATGCGGCGGCCTGAGGCGAGCGTGAGTCAGCCGGTCAGGGCCGCGAGCCACGACACGAGCCACGACGCGAGCCGCGGCGCGAGCCGCGGCGCGGCCCTCGAGCGGGCGCTGCGCGACTTCGAGGCGCTGGCCGCGCAGCTGCCCGAGCAGGTCGTGCCGCGCGTCGTGCGCCGGCGCGCGGCTGAGCAGCTCGCGCGCCTGGGCTGGCCGCAGGCGCGCGATGAGCAGTGGCGCTACGCGAACCTGCGTGCGCTGGAGCGCATCGAGCGCTTCGCGCCCGCCGCCGGGCCCGCGGCCGGCGCTGCCAGCGACGCGGGCGCCGCGGCGGCGGCCGCCGCCACCCTCGAGCTGCCGCCCGCCCTGCCCGGCTTCGAGCGCCTGCTATTCGTCGACGGCGTGCGCGTCGCGCCCACGGGTGGCCCGGGCTCGCCCGTGACGCTGAGCGCCGCGCGCGCGACCGAGCCCTGCTGGGGTCCCGAGCAGCGCCTGGGACTGCTCGGGGACATGTTCGCGCAGGATGCCGCGGTGCTGACGGTTGCAGGCGAGGCGAGCGTGGAGGTGGTATTCGTCAGCAGCGCACGCGCCGGCGGCGCCGGCGTCTACCCGCGGCTGCTGCTCGAGCTGGCGCCCGGCAGCCGCCTGACACTGGTCGAGCGACATCTGGGCGCCCCATCCGCCACGACGCTGCTGAGCGCCACCGTCACCGCGGAGCTCGCGCGCGCGGCGCAGCTCACGCATTACCGCCTGCAGCAGTGCGGCGCGCAGGTGCTGTTCAACGACACGCTCAGCGTGCGCCTGCAGGAGCAGGCGTGCTATCGCGTGCGGCAGATCGGCACCGGCGCGCACAGCGCCCGCACCAGCGCGCGCGTGCGGCTGGCGGGCCGCGGCGCCTCGCTCAGCTGGCAGGCCATCGCGCTCGGCCGCGGCGAGCAGGTGCACGACACCACGCTCACGGTCGAGCACGCGGCGGCGGCCACGCGCACCGAGGAGAGCTTCCGCGGTATCGCCGACGAGCGCGCGCGGCTGGCGTTCAGCGCTCACATCCACATCGAGTCGGCCGCGGCGGGCGCCGAAGCCCGCCAGTCGCTGCGCGGCCTGATCGAGGGCACCTCGGCGGAGATCGATTTGCGGCCGCGGCTGCAGATCGACACCGACGAGGTGAGCGCGCAGCACGGCGCCACCACCGGGCGGCTGGACGACAACCTGCTGTTCTACCTGCTGGCGCGCGGCATCGATCGCGCGAGCGCGCGGGCGCTGCTGAAGTGGGCGTTCCTCGGCGACGTGCTGCGATCCATCGAGCTGCCGGCGCTGCGCGTGCAGGCCGAGCGCGATGCGGCCGGACAGCTGCAGGAGGTGCTGGCCCTGGGAGCGGTGCTCGCCGAGCAGGCCGCGCACGGCGGCGGCGCCGGGAGCGGCGCGCCATGAGCGGCGCGGTGCTCGCCCGGACCGCGACCTTGGGCGCTGGCGCGAGCGCCGGTGCCGGCGCCCACGCTGGGGCAAGCGCAGGCGCAAGCGTGACCGCCGGCGCCGCGGCCGGCGCGCCGCTCGACCTTGCGCGCATCCGCGCGGATTTTCCGATCCTGGCGCGGCAGATCAACGGCCGGCCGCTGGTGTATCTGGACAGCGCCGCCTCGGCGCAGTGTCCGACCGCGGTGCTGCAGGCCGTGGATCACTACCGCACCAGCCTGCATGCCAACGTGCACCGCGGCGTGCACAGCCTCAGCCAGTGGGCCACGCAGGCCTATGAGCTCGCGCGCGAGCGCGTACGCCGCTTCCTGAACGCGCGCTCCACGCGGGAGATCGTGTTCGTGCGCGGCACCACCGAGGCGATCAACCTGGTCGCCAACAGCTACGGCCGCACGCATCTGTCGGACGGCGACGAGGTGCTGATCACCTATCTGGAGCACCACGCCAACATCGTGCCCTGGCAGCTGGCCTGCGCCGCGAGCGGCGCGCGGCTGCGCGCCGCGCCGGTGCTGGATGACGGGCAGCTGGACCTGAGCGCCTTCGAGGCGCTGCTCACGCCGCGCACGCGCCTGGTGGCGGTCGCCCACGTCTCCAACGCGCTCGGCACGCTTCTGCCGGTGCAGCGCATCGTGCAGCTCGCGCACGCGCGCGGCGTTCCGGTGCTGCTCGACGGCGCGCAGGCGGTTGCGCACGCGCCGGTGGACGTGCAGGCGCTCGACTGCGATTTCTACGCGTTCTCCGGCCACAAGATCTACGGCCCTACCGGCATCGGCGTGCTCTACGGCCGCGAGTCGCTGCTGGCGGCGATGCCGCCCTGGCAGGGCGGCGGGGACATGATCCTCTCGGTCAGCATCGAGCACACCACCTTCAACGAGCTGCCGTGGAAGTTCGAAGCCGGCACACCGAACATCTCCGGCGCCATCGGCCTGGCCGCGGCACTCGACTACGTCGATGCGCTCGGACTCGAGCGCATCGCCGCGCACGAGCACGCCCTGCTCGAGCTGGCCCAGGCGCGCCTGGCGGCGCTGCCCGGGCTGCGGCTGATCGGCACGGCGCCGGGCAAGGCGGCGGTCGTGTCCTTCACCATGGACGGCGTGCACCCGCACGACATCGGCACCATCCTCGACAGCGAGGGGATCGCGATCCGCACCGGCCATCACTGCGCGATGCCGATCATGGAGCGCTTCGGCCTGCCGGCGACGGCGCGCGCCTCCTTCGCGCTCTACAACAGCGCCGAGGAAGTCGAGCGGCTGGTCGCCGGGCTGCGCCAGGTGCGCAACGTATTTTCGTAAGCGGCCAGCGACCGCAGGAGTGGCATGGACCTGAAGGAGCTGTATCGCGAAGTGATCCTGGATCACAATCGCAGCCCGCGCAATTTCGGCACCCTGCAGCCGGCCGACGCCGAGGCCAACGGGCACAACCCGCTGTGCGGGGACCGGCTGCACCTGACCGTGCGCATGGAGGGCGAGCGCCTCGCCGACGTGCGCTTCCAGGGACAGGGCTGCGCGATCTCGGTGGCCTCGGCCTCGCTCATGAGCGAGGCGGTCAAGGGCAAGAGCCGCGCCGAGATCAGCGGGCTCTACGAGCAGGTGCACGCGCTGCTGACCGGACGGCTGCCCGCGGACGCCACCGACGGGCGCGCCGCTCTCGGCAAGCTTGCGGCGCTGGCGGGAGTGGCCGAGTTTCCGGCACGCGTCAAGTGCGCGAGCCTGTGCTGGCATACGCTCGAAGCCGCGCTCGCGCAGACGCGCACACCGACCTCGGTGTCGACCGAGTGAGCGCCGTGCCGACGGAGTGAGTGGGATGAGTACACGCGCCTACGAGAACGAGCCGATCGTCATCCTGCGGGACGTCGCCGCCGTGATGGTGCCGTCCGGGCAGCCGATCACGCTGAAGCTCGGTGTGGCCGGCTACATCACGCAGGCGCTCGGCGGCAGCTTCACGCTCTACATCGAGGGCAACCTCTATCGCCTCTCGGGCGAGCAGGCCGACGCGATCGGCAAGGAGGTCGTCAAGGTGCCGCAGCTGCCGCCCGACGCCACCGAGGAAGATGTGCGCGAGCTCGCCTGGCAGCAGATGCGCAGCTGCTACGATCCGGAGATCCCCATCAACATCGTCGATCTCGGCCTGGTATACGCGTGCGAGGTGCGGCAGAACGAGGACGGCAGCCGCGACGTCGCGATCTCCATGACCCTGACGGCGCCCGGCTGCGGCATGGGGGACGTCCTGGTGCAGGACGTGCAGGAGAAGATCGCCGCCATCGCCACGGTGCGCGACGTCAATGTCAGTCTCACCTTCGACCCGCCCTGGAACCAGTCGATGATGTCGGAGGCCGCGCGCCTGCAGACCGGCATGAGCTGGTAGCACGCCGGCGCGGCAACCATGCGGGAGCTGCTGCTGCTGCGACACGCCGAAGCGCAGCCGGCCCGCCCCGATCTACCCGACTTCGATCGGCGGCTCACCGCACGCGGCCGTGCGCAGGCGCGCCAGGCCGCGCGGCGCCTCGCGGCCGCGGCAGCGCGCCCCGGGGTGCTGCTCGCCAGCCCCGCGGCGCGCACGCGCGAGACGGCCGAGATCGTCGCCGCGGGGATTGGATACGCCGGTGGAATTCGTCAGCCGCCGGCCTTGTATCTGGCGAGCGCGCCGGTGCTGCTGTCCGCGCTGCGCGGCTGCGAGGATGAGGTGCCGACGCTGCTGCTGGTGGGGCACAACCCGGGCCTCTGCGCGCTCGCGCGCGAGCTGGCGCAGGCGTTGTTGGGCGGCACGCTCGAGCTCGGCCTCGGCGCGCTCTGCCGCCTGACGGTGGACGTGCCCGCGTGGCGCGAGCTCACGGCGCAGGCGGTGAGCGCGGTGTCGCTGCTGTAGGCGCCCGCCCGCGGCTACTGCACCGTGCAGAAGCAGTACGCGTACACCGCGTTCGGCGCGGCGAAGCGCACCCAGCGCGCCAGCTGCTGCTCGAGCGGCGGGGTGAGGCGCTGCAGCCACGGCGCCTGCGCCGCTACGACCTGCTCGGCGGAGTGCGCGGCGCCGAGCGGCTGCAGGCCCAGTCGCGCCAGCACGCGGATCGCACCCGACTGCAGCTGCAGCAGCAGCTGCTCGGGCCAGGAGATCTGCGGCTCGATGCGCCGCACGCCGTAGGGTGCGTGCAGACCGGCGCGCATCGCCGCGTCCTGCACCGCGTCCTCGTAGCTGCCGAGCCGGTCCACGAGCCCGAGCCGCAGCGCGTCCGTGCCGGCCCAGACGCGCCCCTGGGCGATGGTGTTGATCGCATCGATGGGCTTGCCACGACCCACGGCCACG